>DATGGC010000176.1:0-4763 GCA_035308745.1 Candidatus Limnocylindrales bacterium
CGGTCCTGGGCGGCTACGCCGATCTCGAGCAGCACGCCCAGCTCACGGCCGGGTCATGGCCTCTCCCCGGCCAGGATCCGATCCAGGCCAGCCTGTCGACCGGCGCGGCGGCCGCCATGGGCCTGAAGATCGGCGACCAGCTGGCCCTCGTCGATGCCTCCGTCCCGGCGGCTCCGGGCACGCCCCTGCTGACGGTCGTGGTGACCGGCACCTGGACGACGGATCGCGACGACCCGTATTGGCTCGGGGATCCGCTCGACCTGGACGGGGTCCTCGATGAGGGCAGCCTGGCCTACCAGGGCCCGCTGATGGTCGCGCCGGCCGACTTGCTTACCCGGGGGCTGATCAAGGAGCTGAACCTGACCTGGCGGGCCGGGCTGGCACGCGACCAGCTCAACCCGGGCCAGGTGCCCGCGATCGAGCAGGCCCTGCCGGGCATCGGGCCGTCGCTGGTGGCCGCGCTGCCCGACCGGCAGGCGCTCAACGTGACGATCAAGCTGGCCCCCGTGCTGGCCGGCGTCCAGCAGTCGCTGACCCTGGCCCAGGGCGGCGTGACCCTGCTGACCCTCCAGTTCGTGGTCCTGGCCGCGTTCGCCGTGATCCTCGTCTCGGCGCTCCTGGCCGAGCGGCGGCGGCGCGAGAACCGAATCCTCGAGTCGCGCGGCGCGACCCGAACCCAGCTCGTCCTGGTGAGCATCGGCGAGGCGGTCCTGGTGACCGTGCCGGCGGTGGTCGTGGCCCCGCTCGTCGCGGCCGCCGCGATTCACGTCCTGGCCTCCAACGGCCCGCTGGCCGGCGCCGGCGTGGACCTGCCGCTGGCCGTCTCGGCCGCGGCGATCGTCGGTGCCGCCCTGGCCGGCCTCGTGGCGGCGATCACCCTGGTCGCCCCCAACCTGTCGATCGGAGGCCGCTTCGCCAGCCTGCGCCTGGCGCTCGGTCGCGAAGGCAACCAGGTCGCGGCGCAGCGCTTCGGGATCGACCTCGCCCTCCTGCTCGTGGCCGGCCTGGCCCTCTGGCAGCTTCGCCTGTACGGCTCGCCGGTCACGACCAGCGGCGGCACGCCCGGCGTCGACCCGCTGCTCGTCGCCGGTCCCGCCGTGGGCCTGGCCGCCTGCTGCCTGCTGGCCACCCGGGCGATGCCCCAGGTCGCGCGGCTGGCCGAGCGGGTCCTGATCCGGCGTCGCAACCTGGTGCCCCAGCTGGGCGCCCACGACCTGGCCCGGCGGCCCCTGCGCTCGGTCCGCTCGACCCTGCTGGTCATGCTCGCGGCCGGGCTGACGACATTCGCCCTGGTCTACGACGCCACCTGGTTTCGCTCGCAGTCGGACCAGGCGGCCTACCAGGCGGCGGCCGATATCCGGGTTGCGACGCCAGCCTACTCAACGGTGCCCGCCGCGCTCATCGGGCCGAGCTACCGGGCGATGGCCGGGGTGACCGCGGCCAGCCCGACGATCCGGACCACGGTCGACATCGGGGGCAGCCTGCGCTCGGCCAACCTGATGGGCGTGGACGCCGTCCGGATGCCGGCCCAGGCCGACATCCCGGGCGGAGCCGGCGGTCCCCTGGGCACGGCCATCGGCGACCTCGCGGGCGGCCGGCCGAGCCTGCCCGCGATCACTCTGCCGGGCCAGCCGGCCCGCCTCCAGGTGACGGTCGACGCGGACCTCATCTCGAAGGCGACGGACGGCTTCGGCCTGCCGGCCGGCCAGGTCGTGCCGGCGCCCCAGGGGGTCTCGGTCAGCGCCCTGATCATCGATGGCGACGGCGCCATCACCCGCTTCACGAGCTCCAACCAGGTCGCCTTCAGCGGCGCCGGCGAGACGCTCGAGATCCCGCTCGGCGCAAGCATCGCGGGCCCGCCGACGGCCGGCGTCGTGGACCAGCTGGCCGGACCCCTCCAGCTCGAGTCGATCGAGGTCGACCTGACCCCGGCCAACCAGGTCACCACGACGACCGGCACGCTGGACATCCGCTCGGTCCAGGCCAGCGACGCGGCCGGCGGCGACGACTGGACGCCTGTGCCGTTCAACCCGGCTGCCCCCGGCTGGTCATGGCTGCGGACCGATCCCCAGGCCACATCGGCCTACCGGCCACCCGCCGATCAGCCCACTCGCCTGGTGATCGACCCGACCGACCCGCTGCAGGTCTTCTTCGATAACACCTCGACCGTCTTCCGGGCATCGGCGGCGCCGGACGACCAGCTCACCGTCCGGGCCCTGGCCAGCTCGACGTTCCTGGCCGCGACCGGCGACCATGTCGGCGACGCGATCGACGGCGGGGTGATGGGCAACCCGGTCCATTTCCAGATCGTCGGCCAGACCGACGGCGTCCCGCCGCTCGACCCGAGCCAGCCGTTCCTCGTCGTCGACAGCACGACCCTGGCCCTGGCCGATTACTTCGGCGGCGGGGCGACCCTCGTCGTCTCGGAGTGGTGGCTGACGGTGGCGCCGGGCCAGGCCGCGGTCGTCGCCGATCGACTGGCGGCGCCGCCGTTCGGGGCGACCACGATCGTTTCGCGCGACGCGCTGCTGGCAACGCTCCAGGGTGATCCGGTGGCCCTGGGCGTGGTCGGCGCCCTGCTCCTGGGGGCGATCGCGGCGATGATCCTGGCGACCCTGGCCTTCCTGGTCAGCGCCACCGCCTCGATCGAGTCGCGGGCCGACGAGTTCGGCCTGCTCCGGGCGCTGGGCCTGACCGATGGCCAGCTGATCCGCTGGCTGGCGGTCGAACAGGGCGTCCTGCTGGCCGTCGGGGTGATCGTGGGCATCGCCCTGGGCATCGGCTTCGGCTGGGTGGTGCTCCCGGCGGTCAGCTTCACGCCCAGTGGCGCGCCGCCCGTCCCGCCCGCCGCGCTGGTCATCCCGTGGCCCACGCTCGCAGCGATCGCCCTGGGCAGCCTGGGCCTGCTGCTCGCCACGCTGATCGTCGCCCGGCGGATCATCGGCCGGATCTCGGTCGCGGCAACCCTCCGGGCGGTGGTCGAATGACCCGGACCTGGATCGCGCTCTGGTCGCGTGGGCTGCGCTCCGAGCCAGCTCGCAGCCTGGGCGTGGCGGCCCTGGTCCTGGTCACGGTCCTGATCGCCTCGTCGGTGCCGCGCCTCCTGGCCCGGGCATCGGACAGCTCGCTCCACGGCGAAGCCGCCTCGGCCGCCTCGCCGATCCGCAACCTCGAGCTGGTCCAGGACGGCCGGATCGCCGCAACCGACGGCGATCCGCTACGCCTGGTCGATACCGCTGGAATCGCCCTCCAATCGAAGTTCCCGGCCCCGCTGCCGGCGGTGATCGCGTCCTCGAGCGCCGTGGTCGACACCCCGCTCTGGCACCCCAGTGCGGGCACACCCCTCGACAGCGTCCTCAACCTGCGAATCCAGGAGAACGTCGACGGCCACCTGCGCCTCGATGCCGGCCGGCTGCCGACGGGCGCCACCAGCGTGATCCCCGATCCGACACCGGGTGCCAGCCCGGACAGCCGCCTGACGGTGGTCGAGGGGATGATGCCCAGCGAGACGGCCACCAAGCTCGAGGTGCCGATCGGCGGCCGGCTCATCCTGCAGCCCGAGCCGAGCGATCCACTGGGCGCCTCACGCGGCGTCCGGATGGCGGTCGACGTGGTCGGGACCTACCAGGTCAATGATCCGGCCGACCCGTTCTGGGTCGACGACCCGAGCGTTGCCCACAGCTACATCTATGCCCTGACCGGCCAGGTCGAGTATGTCGGTGGGACGATCCTCCTGGCGCCCGAGGCGTACCCGGCGCTGATGAGCGCCACCCAGGGCTCGAGCCTGCCGATGATCTACCGCTGGCGGTCGTACGTGAGCGCTGCCGCGCTCGATGCCGACGACCTGGACAGCCTGGCATCGGCGCTGCGCCGGGCGGAGACGATCTACCCGCCGGCCAACCCCAGCCTGAACGCGATCGGCGCCTTCAACGGACCCGATGCGATGAGCCCGGCGTCGCTCCAGACCGGGCTGCTCGGACTGGTGACGACCCACGCGGCGCGCTGGCAGTCCGGGGCGACGATCCTGACGATCCTGTGGACGGGCGCCGGCCTGGTCATCCTGGCCAGCCTGGCCCTCGTCGCCGAGACGATCGCCCGGCGGCGCCGGGCAGCCCTGGCGGTCGTCGGCCGGCGGGGCGCCTCGGCCCGCCAGGTCGCGGCGGCGATCCTCAGCGAGTCGGCAATCCTGGTCCTGCCGGCGGCCGCGATCGGGGTGATCATGGCGGTCGTCCTCGTGCCGGTCCGGAACCAGGCGCCGACGGCCGCGGTTGCGGCCACGGTCACGATCGGCGCGATCGGCCTCATCGCCCTGGCCAGCCGGCGCAACCGGGGCTCGGTCGGGAGCGCCATCGGGCCGGAACGGCCGGTCCGTTCGCGGCGACTGGGCTCCGGGCGGCTGGTGGCAGAGGCCCTGGTGGTCGGCCTGGCAATCGTCGGGGCCGTCCTGCTCCGTGGCCGGACCGGGCTGGACCCGACGTCGGGCCCGAGCGCGACACCGGGCGCGGGCGTCCCGACCGGCGCCGATCCCTTCCTGGCGGCCGCCCCCGCCCTCGTCGGGCTCGCCGCGGGCGTGATCGCCGTGCGTCTCCTGCCCCTGGTCCTGGGCCTCGTCGGTCGCCTGGCGGCCCGCGGCCGAGGCCTGACCACGGTCCTCGGCGTCCGCCGGGCAGCCCGTGACGGCGGCGTCGCGGCCGTCCTGGTCGTGGCCCTCACAGCGTCGACCGTGGGCGCCTTCGCTTCGGTCCTGATCGACCAGCTGGCGG
>DATGGC010000177.1:0-2318 GCA_035308745.1 Candidatus Limnocylindrales bacterium
ACGAGCAGAAGCTGGTGGACATCGCCACCGTCGCGAAGGATCTCGGGATCGAGCTGTTCGTGCTCGATGACGGCTGGTTCGGTGCCCGGGACGACGACACGACCTCGCTCGGCGACTGGACCGTGGACCGGCGCAAGCTGCCCAACGGGATCGACGGCCTGGGCCGGCGGATCGAGGCCCTCGGGATTCGTTTCGGGTTATGGATCGAGCCCGAGATGGTCAGCCCCCAGAGCAAGCTCTTCGCCGAGCATCCCGACTGGGCCATCGGGATCGCCGGCCGCGATCGGACCGAGAGCCGCCAGCAGCTCGTGCTCGACCTGTCCCGCCCTGAGATCGTCGACCACCTGTTCACGGTCCTGTCCGAGGTCCTGGGCAGCGCCCCGATCTCGTACATCAAGTGGGACATGAACCGGAACATCACGGAGCCGACCAGCCGGGGCCTGCCGGCCGAGCGCCAGGGCGAGTTCTTCCACCGCTACATCCTGGGCGTCTATGACCTGTACGCCCGGCTGACAGCGGCCTTCCCTGACATCTTGTTCGAGTCGTGCGCCGGCGGCGGCGGCCGCTTCGATCCGGGCCTGCTGGCCTATGCGCCACAGGCCTGGGCGAGCGACGACACCGACGCGATCGAGCGCCTGCGGATCCAGTGGGGGGCGTCACTGTTCTATCCCCTGAGCTCGATGGGCGCCCACGTGTCCGCCGTGCCCAACCACCAGACCGGCCGGCGGACGCCGATTGCCACCCGCGCCGCGGTCGCGTTCTTCGGGGTCTTCGGCTACGAGCTCGATGCGACCGGCCTGACGGCCGAGGAGCGGGCCGAGGTCGGCGCCCAGGTCGCCTTCTACAAGGAGCATCGCGACCTGCTCCAGCGCGGCCGGTTCATCCGCCTGCGCAGCCCGTTCGAGGGCGACGGCAACGAGACCGCCTGGATGGTGGTTGCCGACGATCGGCAGCGCGCTGTGGTCGGCTACTACCGGACCCTCAACCGACCGAACCCCGGGGTCAACCGGCTGCGCCTGCGCGGGCTCGATCCCGAGGCTCGCTACCGGGTCGTGCCGTGGCCCAGCCGATCCGACACGGTCGAGCGCGACAACGCCCACACCCGCGGTGGTGACGAGCTGACCGAGGTCGGCCTGTTCCTCGACGTGGACCGTCACGAGGTCGCCGGCCACGGCGACTACTGGGCCCAGCTGTTCGTCCTCCAGGCCGGGGAAGCCGTCGGGTGAGGGGCGTTCTCCGTGGAGCCCGTGCTACCCTGCCGGGAGCACAAAAGGAGCCCGCTTGACCACGATCCTCGACGCCGCCGAGTACCTGTTCACGTCCGAATCGGTGACCGAAGGCCACCCCGACAAGATGTGTGACCAGATCAGCGACGCGATCCTCGACGCGATCATCCAGGAGGATCCCGACGCCCGGGTCGCCTGCGAGACCGCCACGACGACGGGCCTGGTCGTGGTCCTGGGCGAGATCACCACGACGACCTACGCCGACTTCCAGCACATCGTCCGGGAGACCGTCCGGGGTATCGGCTACACCCGGGCCGAGTACGGCTTCGACCACCAGACCTGCGGCGTCCTGATCAGCGTCAAGGAGCAGTCGCCGGACATCGCCATGGGCGTTGACGGCCACGAGCTGGGTGCCGGCGACCAGGGGATGATGTTCGGCTTCGCCTGCCGCGAGACGCCCGAGCTGATGCCGCTGCCCATTGCCCTGGCCCACCGGATGGCCCGCCGCCTGGCCGAGATGCGCAAGAGCGGCCAGTTGCCCTACCTGCGGCCCGACGGCAAGACCCAGGTCACCCTCGAATACCAGAACGGCGTGCCGCGCAGGGTCAGGACGGTCGTCGTGAGCACGCAGCACGACCCGGATGTCAGCCTCGAGCAGATCACCGACGACGTGGCCGAGGCGATCATCCTGCCCAGCCTGCCCCGCGAGCTGCGCAGCGCCGACCCGGTCATGCACATCAACCCGACCGGCCGGTTCGTCACCGGCGGCCCGATGGGCGACGCCGGCCTGACCGGCCGCAAGATCATCGTGGACACGTACGGCGGGATGGCCCGCCACGGCGGTGGCGCGTTCAGCGGCAAGGACCCGACGAAGGTCGACCGTTCCGGCGCCTACGCCGCCCGCTGGGTGGCCAAGAACGTGGTCGCCGCCGGCCTGGCCGATCGATTCGAGATCGAGATCGCCTATGGCATCGGCATTGCCCGGCCGTTGAGCGTCTCGGTCGAATCATTTGGTACGGGCAAGATCCCCGACGAGCGGATCCAGCACCTGATCGCCGAGCATTTCGACCTGCGCCCGGCCGCGATCATCGA
>DATGGC010000178.1:0-6536 GCA_035308745.1 Candidatus Limnocylindrales bacterium
TGAGCGCGATCAGCCAGCCGGTCCCGTCAGCCGCGCCGGTCCCGTCGGCCGGGCCGCGCACGGAGCCCCGAACGGCGCTGATCGGTGGCGCCCGCCAGGTCTTCGAGTACAAGGCCCTGGTCTACCGCCGGGTCTGGCGCGGCTCGCTGTTCTCCACCTTCCTGTCGCCGGTCCTGTTCCTGGCCGCGATGGGCATCGGCCTGGGCAGCTTCGTCGACCAGGGCCATTCGATCGCCTCGCTCGGCGGCGTCTCGTATGCCGCGTTCCTGGCGCCCGGGTTGCTGGCCGCCCAGGGCATGCAGACGGCCGCGTCCGAATCGACCTGGACGATCATGGGCGCCTTCGTCTGGGACCGGACCTTCCACGGGATGTACGCCACGCCGGTGACGGTTGCCGGAATCGTCTTCGGCCAGCTGGCCTGGGTGACGGCCCGGCTGACGATGGTCGCGACGGCCTTCTTCGTGGTGATGGTCGCCTTCGGCTTCGTCGGATCGCCGCTGGGCGTGCTGGGCATCGTCGCCTCGGTGCTGACCGGGCTGGCCTTCGCGGCCCCGATCACCGCCTTCGCCGCCGGCCAGAAGAACGACAGCGTCTTCTCGATGATCTTCCGCTTCTTCATCACCCCGCTGTTCCTGTTCTCGGGCACGTTCTTCCCGACCGAGCAGCTGCCCCTGGTGATTCGCCCGATCGCCTGGCTGACGCCGACGTTCCACGGCGTCGCCCTGGCCCGGGGCCTGTCGCTGGGTACGCTCGACCCGCTGGGCGGCCTGGTCCACCTGGGCGTGCTGGTCCTGTACATCGTGGTCGGCACGGCGTTGGCCCTGGTCGCATTCCGGCGCTCGCTGTCCAAGTAGAAACGATGGACGTGAGGCGATGATCGCGACCCGGATGCTGCCCGTGCTCGGCTTTGCCCCGCGCGCCGACCGGCTGGTCGAGCGCAACGTGATGAACTACCGGCGGACCTGGATCGTCCTGGTCTCGGGCTTCTTCGAGCCGCTCTTCTACCTGCTGGGGATCGGCTTCGGGATCGGGGCCCTGGTCGGTTCGGTCACCGGGTCCGACGGCCACACGATCAGCTACGGGGCCTTCGTGGCGCCGGGCCTGCTGGCGTCCTCGGCGATGAACGGGGCGATCTACGACTCGACGTTCAACATCTTCTTCAAGCTGCGCTACGCCAAGACCTACGACGCGATCCTGTCCACGCCCCTGGGAATCAACGACATCGCCGTGGGCGAGATCAGCTGGGCGCTGATCCGGGGGACGCTCTACGCGATCGGCTTCCTGGCCGTGATGGTCGTCCTGGGCCTGGTCCAGTCGCCCTGGGTGATCCTGGCCTTGCCCGCGGCCATGCTCATTGGCTTTGCCTTCGCCTCGGTCGGCATGGCGGCCACGACGTGGGTCCGGAGCTGGACCGACTTCGACTACGTCTTCGTGGTGACCCTGCCCCTCTTCCTGTTCTCCTCGACGTTCTACCCGCTGAGCGTGTACCCCGAGCCGCTCCGGACGATCGTCTCGCTCACCCCGCTGTCGCGCTGCATCGACCTGCTCCGATCGCTGGCCCTGGGCGAGCTCAGCCCGGTCCTGCTGGTCGACGTCGCCTACCTGCTGGTGATGGGCGGCGTCGGGCTGTGGGTCGTCTCGCGCCGGCTCGACAAGCTGCTGCTCAAGTAGCCAGTCGTGGTTGATCGGGCGGCCCTGGCGGCGCTCGAGGCAGAGATCGTCGCCTGCCGGCGCTGCCCGCGGCTGGTGGCCTGGCGGGAGCAGGTGGCCCGGGACAAGGTGGCCCGCTTTGCCAATGAGCCGTACTGGGGCCGGCCACTGCCCGGCTTCGGTGATGCCGAGGCGCGGGTCCTGATCGTCGGGCTGGCGCCGGCGGCCCACGGCGGCAATCGGACTGGGCGGGTCTTCACCGGCGATCGCTCGGGCGATTTCCTGTGGACCGCGCTGCACGAGACGGCCTTCGCCGATCGGGGCAGCTCGCGCCGGGCCGATGACGGCCTGACCCTGACCGACGCCTGGATCGCCGCGGCGGTCCGCTGCGCCCCGCCGCTCAACCGGCCGACCAACCAGGAGCGGGACGCCTGCGCGCCGTTCCTGGTCCGCGAGCTGGCCCTGCTGGCCAACGTCCGGGTGATCGTGCCCCTCGGTGGCTTCGGCTGGGATGCGGTCCTGCGCACGATCGCCGCGCTGGGCTACCCGACCCCCCGGCCCAAGCCGCGCTTCGGCCACGGATCCGAGGTCGAGATCGGGCCGTACCATCTCGTGGCGTCGTTCCACCCCAGCCAGCAGAACACGTTCACCGGCCGGTTGACGGCGCCGATGCTGACGGCGGTGATGAACCGGGCCGCGACGCTTGCAGCCGGCAGGGAAGGGCCTACACTGAACCCAAAGTGATCTACATCGTCTGGCTGGTACTGGGGGTTGGGCTGCTTCTGGCCGAGCTCCACACCGCGTCGTTCTACGCGATCTTCCTGGGGGTCGGGGCGCTCGTCGCGGGAATCCTCGCGTTCGTCCTGCCCGACAGCCCGATCTGGATCCAGGCGATGGTCGCCGTCATCGTGGCCATCGTCGGTGTCGCCCTCGTCCGGCCGCGCTTCGCGACCCGCTTCCTGCGCCATGAAGGCGGCGCCGCGTCACGCGGGGTCCATGGTGGATTCGTCGGGGAACGCGCCCTGGCCACCGATCCGATCGGCGACGAGCTCCATCCGGGCCACGTCCGCCTCGCCGGCGAGAGCTGGCTGGCCATCTCCCATGACGGTTCACAGATCGGCGGGGATTCCTCCGTGATCGTCACCGCGGTTCGGGGAACGACACTCGTCGTCCGCCCCGCCGGCTGAGCCGGCCTCGACTGGAGTAGCACCCTAGATGGATCCATCTGCAATCGCCGGGATCGTCGTCCTGGTCCTGATCATCCTGATCATCGTCTTTGCCCTGAACCTGCTGCGCTCGGTCGTCAACCTGGTCCAGCAGGGTTCCGTCGGCGTCGTCAAGCGGCTGGGCGAGTTCCGCGGGATCCATGACCCGGGCCTGGTCCTGATCATGCCCTTCATCGATTCGATCGTGATGGTCGACATGCGCGAGTTCCCGCGGCCCGGCGACCGCCAGGAGGTCATCACCAAGGACAACGTGGTCGTGGCGGTCAATGCCACGATCTTCACCCAGGTCGTGGACGCCAAGCAGGCCCTCTTCAGCATCGCCAACTTCGACGTCGCCATCGACGCCCTGGCCCGGACCGCGCTGCGCTCGGTGATCGGCACCCTGTCGCTCGACGAGGCCCTGTCCGAGCGCGAGCGGATCAACGTCGACGTCCAGCAGCAGATGGAAGCGGTCACCGACAAGTGGGGGATCCGGATCAACCGGATCGAGATCGTGGAGATCACCCCGCCGCCCCAGATCCTGCAGGCCCTGGCCCTCCAGAAGCAGGCCGACCAGGAGAAGCGGGCCAAGATCCTCCAGTCCGAAGGCCTCCAGCAGTCGGCGGTGAACGTGGCCGACGGCAACCGGCAGGCGGCGATCAAGAGCGCCGAGGGCGAGCGGCAGTCGGCCATCCTGCGGGCCGAGGGCAATCGGCAGGCGGCGATCCTCGAGGCCGAAGGCCGAGCCCAGGCGATCAAGACCGTCTACGACGCGATCGCCCTGGCCAACCCCAGTCCCACGCTGGTCGCCATCCTCCAGCTCGACACGCTCTCGAAGTTCGCAGCCAGTCCGAACGCGAAGCTGATCATCCCGGCCGAATCGGCGGCGTTGCTCGGTGCGGCCGCCGCACTGCGTTCGGTCATGGGCGACGTTCCGACGGAGAGCAACGCCTCGAGCGCCTGAGGCCACGCTCCGGGCGATCGCGGTTGAGGGCGGGTTGCGGACCCGCCCCGCACCCGTCGCCCGGTCACCTCTCGTATCCTTGGCCATCGAATGGTGACTGAACGCGACTACTACGAGGTGCTCGAGGTCGAGCGGACGGCCGACGACGTCGAGATCAAGCGGTCGTTCCGGCGGCTGGCCCAGAAGTGGCATCCCGACGTGAACACCGAAGCCGGCTCGGAGGTCCGCTTCAAGGAGATCAACGAGGCCTACCAGGTCCTGTCCGATCCGGCCAAGAAGCAGGCCTACGACATGTTCGGCAAGGCCGGCGTCGACGGGGCGGGGGCCGGCACGGCCGGCTTCGGCCAGGGCTTCGGCGGCCTGGGCGACATCTTCGACGCGTTCTTCGGCGGCTCGGCCGCCGGTGGCCGGCGGACCGGCCGGGCGAACACCGGCTCGGACCTGCGCTACGACCTGCGGATCACCTTCGCCGAGGCCGTCCTGGGGACCGACAAGGAGATCGACTTCCCGGTCCTCGACCGCTGCGCGACGTGCAACGGCACGGGCGCCAAACCGGGCACCGACTCGAAGACCTGCCCCCAGTGCGAGGGCCGCGGTGAGATCCGCAGCGTCCGCCAGACGATGCTCGGCCAGATGGTCAACGTCCAGGCCTGCCCGCGCTGCCACGGTGAGGGCCGGATCGTCGAGACGCCCTGCGAGACGTGTCGAGGCGACGGCCGGGTCGAGCGGCGCAAGAAGCTGCGAGTGAACGTGCCGGCCGGAATCGACGAGGGCCACCAGATCCGGCTGTCGGGCGAGGGCGAAGTGGGACCCCACGGTGGGCCGGCCGGTAGCCTGTACGTCGCGGTCCACATCCAGGCCCACAAGACGCTCAAACGCGAGGGCACCGAGCTCTTCCTGGAGCGCGAGATCTCGATCGCCCAGGCCGCCCTTGGGACGAAGGTCACGATTCCCACGATCGAAGGCGATGAGCAGGTCGAGATCAAGCCCGGGACGCAGCCCGGGGCCGAGATCCGCCTGCGGGGCAAGGGCGTGCCCCATCTCCGCCGGGCGAACGTCCGGGGCGACCTGCACGTCTTCGTCAAGGTGACCGTCCCGACCAAGCTGAACAAGAAACAGCGCGAGCTGCTCGAAGCCCTGGCGGCCTCCTCCGGCGAGTCGGTCACCGGCGGCGGGATTCTCGACCGGGTCAAGGACGCGCTTGGCTGACGGCTCCGGTCCCGGGGCTGACCCTGGGCTCGGCGACGTTCCGGGGCCGCCCGACGACGAAGGGCTGAGCGCCGGGGACACCTGGATCGAGCTATCGGTCCGGGCCGACCTCGAGGCGGTCGAGGCCGTCAGTGAGATCCTGTCGCGCTTCGCGCCGGGTGGCACCAGCGTCGAGCCGGGCTTCGAGCTGGTCGACGAGGGTCTCGGCGCCCGGGTCGACCCGAATCGACCGGCGATCGTGCGCGCCTACCTGCCCGGCCGGGATCGGAGCGCGGCCCGGATTGCCGTCCGCGCGGCCCGCGAGGCCCTCGGCCACCTCCAGGCGTTCGACCTCCGGCCGATCGGCGAGATCGAGGTCTCGGTCGTTCACGAGGCCGACTGGGCGCATGCCTGGAAGGCCCACTTCCCGGTCCTGCGGATCGGCCGGCGGCTCGTGATCCGGCCGACGTGGCGGCGGCATCGCCGCCAGCCCGGCGACGTGGTCCTGGCCCTCGATCCGGGGATGGCCTTCGGGACCGGGCTCCATCCCACGACCCGGCTTTGCCTGGCCGGCATCGAGCATTGGTCGGATTCAGGGCTGGTGACGGGCGCGCGGCTGCTCGATGTCGGCTGCGGCTCGGGGATCCTGATGATCGCCGCCGGCCTGTTCGGTGCGAGCGAGCTGGTCGGCCTGGACACCGACCCGATCGCGGTCGAGGCAAGTGCCGCCAACGCGCGCCGCAACAAGGTTCCGGTCGAAGTCCGTAGCGGCAGCCTGCCGAGCCGCCAGGTGCCGTTCGACTTGATCGCGGCCAACCTGATCGCGAGCGTCCTGATCGCCCTGGCCGCGGCCCTGCATGCCGAGCTGCGGCCGGGCGGCCGGCTGCTGGCTTCGGGCATCTTCATCGATCGCGAGGGCGACGTCCGGGCGGCCTTCGAGACGGCCGGCCTGCGGCAGCTGGGCCGCACGGGTGAAGGCGACTGGGTTGCCCTCGAGCTCGAGCGTCCGGCCGGCTGAGCTCGGTTCGGCGTCCGGCGGTCGTACGCCGGGTCGCGTCTACAATCTGGCTCGTGCCCCGATCCGCTGCCGTCCGTGCGCCCGATCCGATCTGCCTCTTCTGCAAGATCGTGGCCGGCGAGATCCCGGCGGCGCGTGTCCACGAGGACGATGCGGTGATCGCGATCCGGGACATCGCCCCGCGCGCCCCGACCCACGTCCTGTTCCTGCCCCGCGAGCACATCGGCTCGGCCGCCGACCTCACCGTGGCCGATGGACCGATGCTCGGCGCGCTGTTCGGCGCCGCAGCCGACTTCGCCCGGGCCGAGGGCCTGACCGATGCGGGCTACCGGATGGTCACCAACATCGGCCAGTGGGGCGGCCAGACGGTCGCCCACCTGCACGTCCACCTGCTCGGCGGCCGGTCGATGACCTGGCCGCCAGGATGACGTCGCCCCGTGTGCCTGGGGGGCGGCTCGCCGGGCTGGCCCTCGTCGCCGTGCTCGTGGCCGGCTGCGGATTTGCCGCGAAC
>DATGGC010000179.1:0-14349 GCA_035308745.1 Candidatus Limnocylindrales bacterium
AGGATGTGGCGCCACATGATGTGGCCCGGGCCTGAGCCGATCACCCGCGCCCGCCCGACGAACGCGAGCTCCTTCACCGACAGCGCCTGCGAGCGGATGATCCGGGCCGTCGACGCCCAGCTGGTCACGCCGATGACGAAGACGATCACGAGGAGCGTCACCCGGATCCCGAAGAACTCGGAATTGGCCCCGACCAGGTCGAGGATGATCGGGGCCAGGATCAGGGCCAGGACGAAGGTCGGCAGGACCAGGAAGAAGTCGGTGATCCGCATCAGGATCGTGTCCAGCCGGCCGCCAACGTAGCCCGACACGATCCCGACCAGGGCCCCCAGGAAGATCGTGACGATCGTGGCCAGGAACCCGATCACCATCGAGATCCGGGTGCCGTGGATGGTCAGGTTGAGGATGTCCCGGCCGAGCTCATCGGTGCCCAGCAGGTTGGCCGCGGTCGGTGGCGAGAGCGACGGGCCGCTCGCGGTCGTCGCCGTCTGGAGCGGGCCCACGAACAGGTCGGGGGCGATCGCCAGGAGGGTGAAGATGAGCAGGACGACGATCCCGATGACGCCGTCGGGCCGGCTCGCGAAGCGCCGGCCGAACGTCCGGATCGCCTGCAGCCGGAGCCGCAGGCGCTCGTTGCGCACCCGCTGCTCGGGCAGCGCCGGGGCAGGCACGGGCGCCGTCATGAGCGGACCCGCGGGTCGAGCCGGCCGTAGATCAGGTCGGCGATCAGGTTGGCCAGCACGACCGAGACGCTCAGCAGCAGGAAGATGCCCTGGAGGACGGGATAGTCACGGGCCTCGAGGGCGGTCACGGTCAGGGTGCCCAGGCCCGGCCAGTTGAAGACGACCTCGACGGTGATCGCCCCGCCGATCACGTAGCCCAGGTTGATCGCGATCAGGGTGACCGCCGGCAGGAGGGCATTGGGCAGGGCATGCGAGCGCAGGATCCGGGCCGAGGTGAGGCCCTTGCCGCGGGCCGTGGTCACGTAGTCCTCACCCAGGGTCTCGATGACCGACGAGCGCATCAGGATCGAGTACTGGCCGATCAGGCCGATGGCCACGGTCGTGACCGGCAGCGCCAGGTGGGCCAGGAAGTCGGTCAGCTGCCCGCCGAAGGTTCCGTCACCGCCCCCGATCGTCAGCATCCCGCTGGTCGGGAACCAGTGCAGCCCGATGGCGAAGACACCCAGGATCAGGATCCCGATCACGAAGTAGGGCATCGAGTACAGGATCAGGCTGATCCCGTTGCCGATGTAGTCGATCGGGCCGCCGCGTCTCCAGCCGGAGTAGGCGCCCAGGGCCAGGCCGAAGATGATCGCCAGGATCTCGCCGAGGCCGAAGAGGATGACCGTCGGCCAGATCCGGTCGGCCAGGACATCGGTCACGTCCTCGCCGTGGAACTTGAACGAGAAGCCCAGGTCGCCGGCCGCGGTTGCCTGCAGGTAGTCGACCAGCTGGTCGGGGATGAGCGGCTTGTCGAGGCCCCAGCGCGCCCGGGCGGCGGCCATCGAGTCGGCCGTCACGTTCGGGTTGCGCAGGAGGATCCGGTCGGGCGAGCCGGGCATCATCCGGAAGAGGACGAAGTTCAGGATCACGATCATGAAGATCGTGAGGCAGGCTCCGGCGACCTTCCGGATGAAGTAGCGGCCGCCCATCGGGTCAGGCCGGTCCGATCACTCGGTCTGGGGGTTCGTCGGACTCCTTGATCACTCGTCGTCCTCGGCGGCGGCCCGGCGACGCCGGGTCAGGCCGATGAAGCCGACGAGCAGGATGGCGATCGCGATGATGCCCACGATCAACGGCAGGGGGCTGCCGCTGCTGCCCGTGTCGGTCGGGACCGGGGCCGGAGCCACGCTGGGCGCCGGGGCAACGGTGCCGCCCGACGACTGGGGCGCCGGATTGGCCGTGACCGACGGGGCCGGGGTGGCCAGGGTGGCGTCGGTCAGCAGGGTGTAGTTGATCGAGCCATCCTGGAAGAACGGGGCGCCACCCTGGACCGGCTGGTTCTGCCAGCCCGCGAACTTGTCGGTGTGGTAGGCGTCGAGGTTGTTGTCGTAGTACAGGATGTCGTAGGGCGCCGCGTCGTAGAAGATCTGCTGCATCTGGTCCATGTACATCTTGCGCTCGGCGTCGGTCGCCGCCTCGTTCTGCTGGTCGTAGAGCGCGTCGTACTGGGGATCGGACCACTGGCTGTCGCTGGTGCTCCCGATCGATGACGTCAGCAGGATCTGGAGCAGGGCATTCGGGTCCGGGTCGCCGACCCAGCCCCAGATGACCATGTCGTAGTCCAGCTGGGTCTTGATCGGCTTCGTCGTGTCGAGCGCCTCATCTGTGACAAGGGTGCCCTCATCGAGGACCTGGGCGCTGACCTTGATCCCGACCTGGCCGAACCAGTCCTGGATGAACTGGGCGTCCTTGGCGTAGCTCGGGTCGGTGTTCGGGGTGTACAGGCGCAGGTTGATCGGCTTGCCCTGCTTGTCGACCCGGGTGCCGTCCGCGCCACGCGGATAGCCGGCCGCGTCGAGGAGCGAGTTCGACTTGGCGATGTCGAACGTGCGCAGGTCGTTGGGCTCCGTATGCCAGGCCTTCTCCCAGGGCGGGACCTGGGTCGAGCCCGGCGTGCCGTAGCCCAGGAGGACCTTCTGGATCAGGGTCGGCTTGTCGATCGCGTAGCCCAGCGCCTGGCGGAAGAGCGGGTCCTGGAGGGCGGTCGTCGAGGCGCCACCACCCTTGGTGTAGGTGTTGTAGTTGAGCTGGGTGAAGCCGTTGCCCTCGCTGGCCAGGGCCACTGTGTTGGGCGCCGTCTTGAGCTGGTTGAACGACTCGGCGCTCGGGCTGTGGATGTAGTCCAGCTCGTTGTTCTTGAAGGCGGCGACCATCGTGTCCGGCGCGCTGGGGTAGTACTGGATGACGATCTCGTCCTCGGCGCCCTGCTTGCCCCAGTAGTAGCGATTGCGGGTCAGGCGGACGTACTGGCTGGTCGACTCCACGACCTGGTAGGGCCCGGTGCCGACGACCGGCGGGTTGTTCAGGAAGTCGTTGATGTTGGCCGGGGTCACGTTCTTCCACATGTGCTGGGGCACGATCGGGATGTACGAGTGGGTCAGCTTGCTCGTCGGGCGCGACGTGGTGATCACGACGTGGGAGGGGTCCGGGGCGCTGACCGCGGTCACGAACGAATCCTTGAGGTACGGGTCGAGGTAGCCCAGGCCGACCACGCCGCCGTTCTTCGTGCCCTGCAGCTCCAGGTTGTAGGTGTAGACGACATCTGCGCTGGTCGCCGGCTGGCCGTCCGACCACTTCATCCCGTCGCGGATGTGGAAGGTCCAGCTGAGCTGGTCGGCGGACTGGGTCCAGCTGTCGGCGAAGCCGGGGACCGGGTCGTTGTTGGGGCCGAAGTTGACCAGCAGGTCGTAGTTGAGGGTGAAGACCTCGTAGCCCACGTTGAGGGCCGTCTCGAAGGGATTCAGCGAATCGAGGGCCTCGACCGTGCCCACCCGCAGGGTGAGGATGTCCTTGGCATGGACTATCGTGGCGGCCGGCAGCAGGGCAGCCAGGGCCAGGCCGAACGCCGCAACGGTGCGCGCGATTCGGTCGCGCAGGGGCGATCGCATCAGGTGAGTCCTCCTCCGCGCGGCCCCATCTGCTCCGCCGGCTCCGGCCGCATCGTTCGGGCAGGGTTGCACAACGGAACGATGGTGCGCAAGGGTCAACCACGTGGCGCACCCCTGTTTCACCCGACGGGACGGGCTCAGACCATGAAGCTCGTCGGCGGGTCGCTGGCGAGCAGCAGCGGTCGGTCGATCCGGAAGCGCTCCAGCTCGCCCGCCGAGGGCGTCGCACCGTCGACGACCAGCTCGGACAGGATCCGCCCGAGCACCGAGCTGAACTTGAAGGCATGGGCCGCGCCGAGGGCGACGAAGACCGCGGGATGGTCGGGCAGCTGATCGATCACGAAATCGCGGTCGGGGGTCAGCGTGTACAGGCAGGTCTTGGTCAGGATCTCGGGGCCGACGCTGCCCGGCAGGTGGGCGGCCATGAACGCGTCGAGTCGCGCTCCCGCCTCCCGGTCCGGCTCGAAGCTTCGCTCGCGGGCGGTCGTCGGCCGGCCGCCGACGTCCTCGGCGGCTTTCGGCCCGGCCTCACCGTAGGTCGGGAAGCCGTAGAACGACGGCTCGTCCATCCAGATCCAGACCGGGAAGCGGTCCGGCGCGAAGTCCTCCGGATGCGGGCAGGCGTAGTAGGTGACCTGCTCGCGGGTGACGGTCAGGGGCAGCTGCCGGTCGAACGAGGCGAGCAGCTCGTTGGTCCAGGCGTCGGCCGCCAGGACGACCGCGCCGGCCGTGAACGTGCCCCCGCCGTCGGTCTGGATCTCGATCGTCCCGCCCCGGTCGCGGAGGGCCGTAACCGGCGTCCGCTCGAGGAGCGTCGCCCCGTGCTCGCGGGCGAGCCGCTGGTGGGCGGCGTTGGCCCGGCTCGGGTCGGCCAGGCCGCCCGCCGCCTGGTAGATCGCAACGGTGTCGCCAGCCAGTCGCCACTGCGGCCAGCGGCGGATCACCTCGGCCGCGTCGAGGGTCTCGAACGGGACATCCTCCGCGGCCAGGCTGTCGGCGTAGTCGGCCATCGGGATCCGGGCGCCGGCCGGCCACAGGTCGAGCCCGCCGGTGATCGTCACGACCTTGACCCCCGCCTCGGTTTCGAGCGCCTGCCAGGTCTCGTAGGCCCGCTTCGCGAGGCGCACGTAGTCGGGCCGGTGGTACGACAGGCGGATGATCCGGGAGTGGTCCTGGCTGGCACCCCGGACGTGGCCGAGCTCGAATTGCTCGAGGCCCAGGACGTCCGCGCCAAGCCGGCGGCTGAGCCAGTACGCCGCGCCACTGCCGATCCCGCCCAGGCCGATCACGGCCACCGCGTATTCGCGCCGGATCGGCTCAGCCATACGAGCGCGTGGTGTCGAGCACGACCCGGCCGCCGAGCTCGACCGAGCCGTCGCCGGTGAACCGGGTCGACAGGCGCGAGCCCCGGCCCTGGAGGATCTCCAGGTCGCGCCCCAGGCGGCTGGTGATCAGGACGGCTGCCGCCCCGGTCGCCTCGTCCTCGGCAATGCCGACGAGGCCGCCGAAGTAGCGGCTGCGGATCAGGCCCGCCGAGCGATCGACCCAGGCCCAGGCGTACCACGACGGCTCGTCCGGCGGCGGTCCGCCCAGGGCCTCGACGTCGGCCGGGCTGGGCAGCTCGGCCAGGGTGATCGGATGGATCCATTCGGGCCGTGCCCGGACCCAGCGCACGTCGTCCTCCGTCCAGGTGGGCACCTGCCCGGCGACCAGCCGGAGCTCGTCCACCGTCCGCCCGACGTCGGCCAGCAGCCAGGCCGTGCCGACGCTCGGATGGCCGGCGAAGGCCAGCTCGCGGCCCGGGGTGTGGATCCGGATTCGCCCCGTCGAGGCATCCTCGACGAAGACGGTCTCGCTGAAGCCAAGCTCCGCCGCGACCCGCTGGCGGTCGTCCGGATCGATCGCGCCGCCCTCGACGAAGACACCCAGGGGATTGCCGAATGCGCCATCCGCGTCGACGAACACGCGTAGGACGTGGAGGGTCGCGCTCATCGCCGCAGCCGCCCGACCCGCTCGAGGGCGGCGATCGTCAGCAGGTCGCCGATCCGGCCGTCGTCGATCATCGCCAGGGCCTCGTCGAACGCCACCCACGCCATGCGCAGCGCTTCGGTGCCCTCCGGGCTCGCCTCGCCCTGGCGCAGGTCGGTGGCCAGGAAGATCGTGCCCAGCTCGTCGGTGACCGAGTTCGAGACCGCGATCCGGGCGACCTCTCGCCAGTCCCGGGCCTCGACGCCGGTCTCCTCGCGCAGC
The DNA here is from genome assembly GCA_035308745.1 of Candidatus Limnocylindrales bacterium. Taxonomy (GTDB): domain Bacteria; phylum Chloroflexota; class Limnocylindria; order Limnocylindrales; family CSP1-4; genus Palsa-1033. Next base: position 5,864 of record DATGGC010000179.1, read on the forward strand.
TCGCGCTGGGCCCCGGCCAGCGGCGATTCATCGGGCGGCACGCCGCCTTCGGGCAGCTCCCAGGAGTAGGCATCCAGCGTGTAGCGCCACTGCCCGACCAGGATGACCCGGTCCTGCTCGTCGATCGCCACGATCGCCACGGCGTGGTTGTGGAAGTGGATCACGCCGTAGATCCCGGGCCGGCCGTCGGGCCGGTCGACCTCGTCGTGGAGCACGCTGACCCACGGATTCTCGTAGACCATGCTGCGCGAGCGGCGGTGCCAGGGCGACTCGGTTGGATCGGGGTCGGACATCGCCGCATCGTACCGTCCCGCTAGACTCGGCCGATGGCTCCGATCGACGTCCGGCCGGCCTCCCTGCCCGAGTTCGGGGTCGAGGTCCGGCGCGACGTCCGGATCCCGGTCCGTGACGGGCTCAGGCTGTCCGCCAACCTGTGGCTGCCGGTTGCCCGCAGCGCGGCGGCCGGCGGCGGCGAGGTGCCCCGGGTGCCGGCGATCCTGGAGATGATCCCGTACCGCAAGGACGACTGGCGCTGGGCGAGCGACGAGGCGCGCGGCCAGTGGCTGGCCGCGCGCGGCTACGCCTTCTGCCGGCTCGACATCCGGGGCACGGGCAGCAGCCCGGGAATTGCCCTCGGCGAGTACACCGTCGACGAGACGAACGACGGCTACGACGCGGTCGAGTGGCTGGCGGCCCAGCCCTGGTCGAACGGGGCGGTCGGGATGTGGGGGATCAGCTGGGGCGGCTTCTCGGCGATCCAGGTGGCCCTCCTCCGGCCGCCTCATCTCCGGGCGATCGTGCCGGTCTACGCCTCGGATGATCGCTACACCGACGATGTCCACTACATCGGCGGCTGTGCGACCGCCAGTGAGCTGAGCCAGTACGCGGTCAGCATGGTCGGCTCGAACGCGCTGCCGGCCCGGCCGAGCTACCGCGGCGACGGCTGGGAGGCGGAGTGGCGCGAGCGGCTCGACGAGACCCCGATCTGGCTCTTCGAGTGGCTCCGCCAGCAGCACGACGGGCCGTTCTGGCGGCAGGGCTCGCTGGCCCCCGACTGGGGCTCGCTGACGGTGCCCACCCTGCTGATCGCGGGCTGGATGGACAGCTACGTCGATTCCGCCGTGCGAATGCTCGAGCACTGCGTCAACGCCCCGCGCCGGGCCCTGATTGGCAACTGGGTCCATGCCCTGCCCGACGACGCCTACCCGGGCCCGGCCGTGGACTGGCTCCACGAGCTGGTCCGCTTCTTCGACCACTGGCTCAAGGGAATCGACAACGGGACGATGGACGAACCGGCGCTGACGTTCTACGAACGCGAGTACGCGCCGCCCGAGGCGTTCCCGACCACGTGGCCCGGGCACTGGCGGAGCGAGGCGGGCCTGCCCCTGGCCGGCGCCAGCGAGCGAATCCTGTGGCTGGCGGACGACGGCCGGTTCGAGGAACACCAACCAGCCGGTGCCGGTACGGCGCTGCTCTGGCATCGCCCGACGATCGGCACTCGCTCGTCGCTGTCGTGGGGCGCGGGCTGGCCGCCCAACGGGCTGGCCCGCGACCTGCGGCCGGACGAGGCGCTGCTGCCCGCCTGGACGAGCGCGCCCCTCGCCGAGCCTCTGGACCTCTTCGGACGCCCGGTCGCGATCCTGTCGGTCAGCAGCACGATGCCCGTCGCGACCCTGGTCGTCCGGCTGAGCGACGTGGCCCCCGACGGGACGATCGCCCAGGTCACGGCCGGGGTCCTCAACCTGACCCATCGCCACGGCCATGCCCGGCCCGAGCCGCTCGTCGCCGGCCGGCGCGACGAGGTCACCGTGGAATTGCGGGTGACGGGCTACCGCGTCCTGCCCGGTCACCGCCTGCGGTTGTCGGTCGCCTCGGCCTACTGGCCGGTGATCTGGCCCTCGCCCTACGCCGGCGAGATCGCGATCCATCTCGATGGCTCACGGCTGGTCCTGCCGGTGATCCCGGCCGCCGCCGGCCGGCCCACGCCCGCGTTCCGGACCGACCCGCCGGGCCTGCCCGAGGCCGGTGTCGGCAGCAGCGAGGATCCGCCAATCTGGCGGATCAGCGAGGACGTCCTGGCCGGCACCGTCACGGTCACGACCGGTGGCGGCGACACCAGCGTGCTGCCCGACGGCAGCCTGGTCTACGCCTCGGAGCTGCTCGAGATGACCGCCTCCGACGCCGACCCGGCCCACGCCACGATGCGGACCGAGGTCGTCTACCGCCTCGACCAGGATGGCCGGGCGATCGAGGTCCTGGCCCATGGCCTGATGAGCTCCACCGAGACGACCTTCGAGCTGTCGGTCGTTCGCGAGGTCAACCTCGATGGGCGCGCCTTCCATCGCGGACAATGGGCCGAATCGATCCCCCGGAGGATGGTCTGATGTCCCGCTCCGCGCCCGCCGCCGGGCAGATCTCGAACGCCGCCGCACGCTTCACCGAATCGGTCATCCGCGAGATGAACCGGCTGGCGGTCGAGGCCGGCGCGGTCAGCCTGGCCCAGGGCTTCCCCGACTTCGCCTGCCCGATCGAGCTCAAGGAGGCGGCCGTTCGGGCCATCCACGACGACATCAACCAGTACGCGATCACCTGGGGCGCGAAAGCGCTGCGGGCGGCGATCGCGGCCAAGGTCGAGCACTTCCACCCCGGCTGGCGAATCGATCCGGAGACCCAGATCACGGTGACCTGCGGAGCGACCGAGGCGATGATCGCGACGATGCTGGGGCTGCTCAACCCGGGTGATGAGGTGGTGATCTTCGAGCCGTTCTACGAGAACTACGGGCCTGACGCGATCCTGGCCGGCGCGGTCCCCCGCTACGTCACCCTCCATCAACCCGACTGGTCGATCGACCCCGACGAGCTGCGGATGGCATTCACGGCCCGGACCCGGGCGGTGATCGTCAACTCGCCCCACAACCCCACCGGCAAGGTCTTCTCGCGGGCCGAGCTCGAGCTGATCGCCGGGCTATGCATCGAGCACGACGCCCTGGCCATCACCGACGACATCTACCAGCACATCGTGTTCAGCGGCGAGCACATCCCGCTGGCCAGCCTGCCCGGCATGGCCGAGCGGACGATCGCCATCGACTCCCTGTCCAAGACCTATTCGGTCACCGGCTGGCGGGTGGGCTGGACGATCGCCAGCCCCGAGCTGACCGTCGGCATCCGGCGGGTCCACGATTTCCTGACGGTCGGTGCCGCGGCGCCGCTCCAGCAGGCGGCCGTCGTGGCGATGGCCTTTCCCGACAGCTACTACCAGCAGCTCGCCACGGATTACCGAGCCCGGCGCGACCTCATCGTGCCGGCTCTCGAGGCGGCCGGCTTCCGCGTCTGGCTGCCCGACGGGGCGTACTACGCGATGACCGACATCAGCGCCGTCACCGACCTCGACGACGTGACCTTCGCCCGCCAGCTGATCGCCGATCCGGGCGTCGCCGCGGTGCCCGGCTCGTCGTTCTTCTCGCGGCCCGAGCTCGGCCGGACGAACCTGCGCTTCGCGTTCCCCAAGCGGCGGGAGACCCTCGAGGCGGCGGCCGAACGGCTGGGCCGGCTCAGCGCGTCGCGGCGCTGATCGCGGCCTCGGCCACGATCGAGGTCGACAGGGCCAGTGTCACGCTGGCCAGGGTGCCCACCAGGTAGTACTCGGCGAAGTGGCGGTCGTCGAGCTGCCGGAAGCGGGCCAGGGTCTTGGCCGCGATCACGAAGCCGATCGCCGCGGCCTGGCCGGCCAGGACGAGGACGCACACGATCAGCCGCTCGAGGATGCCGATCGACGCCCCGACCCGTTCCGGACCCGGCTCCGAGCCGGCCGTGAAGCCGCGCGGGGCGAGCAAGGTCCCGACGAGGAAGAAGCCGCCCCGGATGTTGATGATCGCCAGGTCGACCAGGACCACGATCGCGGTCACCGCCGCCAGCGGGTCGGCCACCGGCAGGAGCTGGCCCGCAACGCCATTCAGCGCGCTGTTCCAGACCGACGTGGTCGGCTGGCCGAAGAGCAGGGCGCCGGCCCCACCCACGAGCACGACGAGGTGGGCCGCCTGGTCGGCGATGAACAGGACGGCAGGCAGCGGCGTCCAGGCCCGGTCGCCGGGTGCATCGGTGGCATCGGTGGCGGCGTCGGCGGGGGCGTCGGCGGGGGCGTCGGCCGCCTTGACGACCGGCTGGGCGCTGGCGACCGCGCGCTGGCTGAGCACGATCTTGGCCCGGTCGATCAGCAGGTGGGCAATCGCCACGATCAGCAGGTACCCCAGCCCGCGAATGCCGTAGGCCAGCACGAACGGCAGGAGGCAGATCGCGACGATCCCGGCGTGCAGGCCCAGGCCGCGCCAGGCGCGCCGGCCGGGTGCGGCCTTCGCCTCGGCGATCGCGTCCGTCTGGAACACGAAGTCGGCCAGCAGGTGGGCCAGGAGGGCGAGCGCAACGAGCAGGATCGCCGGGTGCGACATCAGGTCCGGGACTCCAGTGGCAGGCCGCCTGCGATCAGGGTCCGGATCGCCCGGGACAGCCGTTCGAGGGAGGGTACCCCGCCGCGGGTGGCCGCGACCGACACCGTCGCCCGGCTGACGCCCAGCCGGTCGGCCACCTCGGAGCGGCGCAGGCCATCGACCAGGATCATCCCCGCGACCCGGCGCTGGGTCGGGCTGAGCGCCTCGAGGGCCGAGCCGAGGACCGGGCCCAGGTCGTCAAGCAGGGCGTCCACGGCCGGATCGCCGGTGACGATCCGGAGGCTCGTCCGCCGCCGGCGCGTTTCGTCGAGGGCTGCTCGCGCAGCGATGAAGGCCTCGCCCGTCCGCTGGGTCGCCGGCCCCCGGCCGGCTTCCACGGCGCCGATGGCGATCGCCCAGCGCATCGGCCGGGCGTCCGGGGCAAGGGCCGCGCGGAGGACGACGCCGACCGGGTCGCCGCCCGGGCGGAGCAGGCCCTGGAGCTCATCGCCCTGGGTGAAGCCGAACTCGGCCAGGACGTCGGGCGCGAACGCGGCCTGGAGGCGGGCGCACAGCGCCCGGAGCCAGGCCGACGAGCCGGCGGGATCGGTCCGCGAGTGGATCACGTCGCCGAAGACGACGATCGCACGAGTCGAGTTCACCGCCAGAGGCTAATCGATGAACTGTTAGCCGTCAACGGCTGATCGCTGTGCAGGAAGCCGGAAACGGCTAATCCGTGCCCAGCATCGGTGCGAGAATCGCGGTGAGGTCCCGGCGGGCCGCGGCCGTCCGATAGTCGAGCAGTGGGTGGGGCTCGATCGCCTGCTCGCTGATCGCGCCGGCCTGGCGCAGGTAGATCACGGGGTAGACGGCCCCGCTGCCATCGGTCTCGAGGGTCGTGGCGATCGCATCCGGCCCGCCGGCGTCGACGAACCAGGCCAGGGGCTGGATTCCCTCGTCGCGGATGCCCTCGGCCGGATCCACGCTCAGGACCCGGGCCAGGTACGCCCGCTGGTGCCACAGTTCAGGCCCCAGGGTCAGCTCATCGAGCAGGAGGTCGACGACGTCGGCCGGGGCCACGGACGGCCGCTCGGCGACATAGCCGAAGCGTTGCTCGGCGATCTGGCGAGCCAGCACCCGGGCGTTGTAGCGGGCGCCCTGGACGGCGCCCGAGTTGGACGGGATGCCATGCCTCTTGAGCCCCGCCGAGCCCTGGCCGATGGTGCCCGCGAAATAGATCCCGGGCACCGTGGCGCTCTCCCAGAACGGGGTCTGGGCAGGCAGCCGGCTCTGGCCGAAGGTGACCACCCCGAGATCGGGCAGGTCGAGCAACGGCGCGACGAAGCCGGTCGCCGCGATCACGTCGTCGGCCTCGAAATCCATCTGGACCGAATCCGACGAGCGCCGGGTGATCACCCGGAACGGGGCGCCACCGGCCTCGCCCCGCTCGATCCGCTCGATCGCCGCGTCGAGGATCGCGACGCCGCCGCCCAGGACGTGGTCCTCGTAGGGCTGGACGTAGCGTGCCCGGATGCCGACGAGCGAATGGGTATTGACCGAGAGCTTGGCCGGCGAGGGCGAGGCGATCACGATCCGCTTGGCCCAGGGCAGCATCCCGCTGGCCAGCTCGAAGCCCGAGTTCTGCTTGCCGATGATGAAGATCCGCCGGTCGGCGTAATGCTCGACGGGCTGCGTGTCGGCGTAGTGCGCCGCGAGCTCCATGCCCGGGCTGCTCGGCCGCCAGGGCTGGGAGACGCCGACCGCGAAGACGAGCGTGCCGGCGGTGTACTCGCCGTCGCTGGTCTCCAGCGCGAAGCGCCCATCGTCGAGCCGTCGGGTCGCCGTCCAGCGGCAGCCGAAGCGGACGGGCAGCTCGGTCCGGGCCATGAACGCCTCGAGGCCGGCCTGCATCTCGGGCCGGCTCGGGAAGTAGGAGGTGCCGTCCATCAGGCCGACCATCACGGCCCGATGCTGATCGGTTTCCGGGATCAGGCTGTTCCAGTCATAGCGCTCGTAGGGCCGCGTGCCGCGCGGGACCGGGGCATAGGGCTTGGTCCACGACAGCAGGCGCTGGAAGAACGGCCAGCGCCGGAACATGCCCCCCGGCTCCTCGTCGGCGGACAGGACGGCATGGGCGACGCCGTAGCCGCGCAGGGCCGACGAGACCTGCAGGCCGCCGGGCCCACTCCCGACGACGATCAGGGGATAGTCGCCCGGCGGGAACGGGCGGGCGTCTAGCTCCGCCAACGGTTCGCGTTCCGCAGCCGGCGCGCCGAGGCCTGCAGCATCCGGTACATCAGGCTCGGGTGCAGGTGCAGGAACTTCTCGACCGCGGGCGCCGCGAGGACCAGGCAGCGCAGGGTCCCGACGGCCACCACGTCGGCCACCGGCGGCTCGCCCAGCAGGATCGAGACCTCGCCGAAGAACTCGCCCCGCGACAGGCGGGCCCGCTCCTGGCCGTCGACCACGATCGAGGCCTGGCCGTCGAGGATCAGGTACAGGCCGCCGCCGGTCATGCCCTGGCGCAGGACCCGCTCGCCGTCCTGGAAGAGGGCCTCTTCGAACGCGTGGACGACACCCTGGAGCTGGGGCGTGGACAGGTCCGCGAACAGGGCGAACCCGGCCAGCTCATCGGCAATCTGATCTCGATCGGCCATCGCCTGATTCGGCCCTCCGGCGGCTGGCCAGTCAGGGTTACCAGCCGTGTTCTAGCATCGTATACGGTGGATCTCGAACCGTGAGGCCGGTCCTGAACGCGAACCGTGGAGTCCCGCCCTCAGCGATGGCCCAGACGCCCGCAGCTGCCCTGCCCACTGGCACCCTGACCTTCCTGTTCACCGACATCGAAGGCTCGACGCACCTTGTCCAGGAGCTCGGCCCGGAGGCGTACGGCGAGATCCTTGGGCGCCATCGCGAGCTCCTGCGGGCGGCCTGGGCGGCGCACGAGGGGGTCGAGATCGGGACCGAAGGTGATTCGTTCTTCGTCGTGTTCACCTCGGCGCCGGCCGCCGTCGCGGCGGCGGTCGATGCCCAGCGAGCCCTGGCCGCCACCGACTTCCCCCACGGTGTCGGCTCGCTCAAGGTCCGGATGGGCCTCCACACCGGGCTGGGCGTCGTCAGCGGGGGCAGCTACGTCGGCGCCGATGTCAACCGGGCGGCGCGGGTCGGGGCGGCCGCCAACGGCGGCCAGGTCGTCCTGTCCGCGGCGATCGTGCCCCTCCTCGAGGGCAACCTGCCGGCCGGCGTGCGGACCCGCGACGCAGGCGAGCATCGCCTCAAGGACCTCCGGCCCGAGCACCTGGCGATCCTCGAGATCGACGGATTGGCCGACGATCCCCGGCCGATTCGATCGCTCGACAACCGGCCCAACAACCTGCCCACCCAGGTCACCTCGTTCGTCGGGCGAACGGCCGAGCTGGAGGCCACGACGGCCAGCCTGGCCACCACCCGGCTCCTGACCCTGACCGGCCCGGGCGGCACGGGCAAGACCCGCCTGTCGCTGCAGCTCGCCGCGGCGGTCGCCGAGGACTTTCCCGAGGGCGTCTATTTCGTCGCCCTCGAGCCCATCCGGGAGGCGGCCCTGGTGGGCACCACGATCGCCGCGGTGCTCGGGCTGACCGAGGACAGCAACGTGCCCATCGGCGCCCGGCTCAGCGCCTGGATCGGCGCCCGCAAGATCCTCCTCGACCTCGACAACTTCGAGCAGGTGATCGAGGCGGCGCCGCTGATCGGCGAGCTGATTCGATCGACCACGGCGCTGAAGCTGATCGTCTCGAGCCGCTCGCCGTTGCGCATCTCGGGCGAGCAGGAGTACCCCGTGCCAGGCCTGCCCACGCCGCCCGACTCGGCCGCCCAGGGCGCGCTCGAACGGGCCCAGCTCGGCTCGGACGCAGACCAGCTCGATCTCGACGCGCTCTCGCGCTACGAGTCGATCCGGCTGTTCGTGGCCCGGGCGACGGCGGTCAAGCCGGCGTTCCGGCTGACCGATGAGAACGCCGCCGCGGTGGCCGGCATTGTCGTCCGGCTGCAGGGCATGCCCCTCGCGATCGAGCTCGCCGCGGC
>DATGGC010000180.1:0-1934 GCA_035308745.1 Candidatus Limnocylindrales bacterium
GTCGAACGCGCCGTCGGCGAAGGGCAGCGCCTCAGCCGACGCCTCGTGGACGTCGACGGCCGGGAACCGGGCCCGAATCGCCGCGAGGAATGGCGGCGAAGGATCGACCGCCGCGACGTTCGCCGGCCCCACCCGGTCGACCAGCTCGGCGGTAAGCGCACCCGGTCCGCAGCCGACATCGAGCACCCGCTGGCCCGCGACGACGCCCGCCAGGTCGGCCATCTGCCCGGCCAGCAGCCGGGAATAGCGGCCCATGAACGTGTCGTAGGCGTCGGCCGGGACATTGAAGCTCACGGGCCGACTGTAGCCGCTGGCGTTGGGCCCGGTCGGGCGCCGGACTGTACCCTCTGGGCATGAGCCAACGCGGAGTCGTGCTGTTCGGGATGATGGCGGTCATCTGGGGCATCCCCTACCTCTTCATCCGGATCGCCGTCGCCGAGGTGACGCCTGCAACGCTCGTCTTCGCCCGGACCGGCATCGCCGCCCTGATCCTGCTGCCCATCGCGATCGCCCGGGTCGACCTGCGGGCGGTCCTGGCCCACTGGCGCTGGGTCCTGGCATTCGCCGTGACCGAAGTGGCCATCCCATGGGTCATGCTGGCGTCCGCCGAGCAGCACCTCTCGAGCTCGTTGACGGGGCTCTTGATCGCGGGGGTACCGCTGGTCGGAACGGTGCTCGCGCTGGCAACCGGCGGGGCCGATCGGACGAGCCGGACGAGCGTTGCCGGGCTGCTCGTCGGGTTGGTGGGTGTCGCCGCGATCGTCGGCGCCGACCTCGCCGCGTCGGATGCGACGGCCCTGCTGGAGGTCGGTGTCGTGGTCGTCGGCTATGCGATCGGACCGGCGATCCTCGCCCGGCGGCTGGCCGGCGTGCCGTCGGTCGGAGTGATGGCGATCGCGCTCGGCCTGACCGCCCTCGTCTACCTGCCGTTCGCCCTGACCCAGCTGCCCTCGGCCGTGCCCTCGCCGAAGGTCCTCGCGTCGATCGTGATTCTGGCCGTGGTCTGCACCGCGCTCGCGTTCATCGTCTTTGCCGCCCTGATCAAGGAGATCGGCCCCGTCCGCTCGACCGTGATCACGTACATCAACCCGGCGGTCGCCGCGGTCCTTGGGATCCTGGTCCTCAACGAGACCTTCAGCCTGGGGATGGGTGCCGGCCTGCTCCTGGTGATCTGCGGCTCGATCCTGGCCACCCGCCGGCCGGCAACCAGCGCGGATCCGCCCGGATCCGTTACCGAGCAGATTTCTGCAGCACCAGCAGGGGGCACCCATGGATGAGCCAGCGCTTCGAGATCGAGCCCAGGCGTTCGGCGACGCGATCGTCGCCGGCGACATCGACCAGGCGATCGCGTTCCTGAGCGAGGAGCTCCATCGCAATCTCGGCGAGGTGATCGCGCTCCTGCCCCTGCCCGCGACGGAGGCGGGGATCGAATCGATCGAGCAAGGCGGGGCCGGCTACAACGTGGTCCTGCGCCTGGTCGGCGAGACCGAGACGGTGCTGATCCAGACTCGCTGGAAGGACCGCGACGGGACGCCCACGATCATCGAGGCCAGTCACCTGAGCAAGGTCCCCACGGCGCTGCCGGCCGACGACGCTGACGGCGAGCCTGAGGCGGGCTAGGCAGCGGGCTGGGCCACGAATGACGTCGCGAGAAGCGCGAAGACCTCCTCGAATCCGACCGGGCGCGAGAATAGATACCCCTGGCCGAGGGCACAACCGAGCGACCTGAGCGCGTTGAGCTGGTCGGACGCTTCGATGCCCTCGGCGATGGTACCCAGCCCAAGGGCCCGGGTGAGATCGACGATCATCGCCACCAGCGCGCGCCCGTCGCCCTCCGATGCGATCCCGTCGATGAACGACTTGTCGATCTTGACGATGTCGACCGGGAACTGGCGGATGTAGTTGAGCGATGAATAGCCGGTCCCGAAGTCGTC
>DATGGC010000181.1:0-1611 GCA_035308745.1 Candidatus Limnocylindrales bacterium
GCCTGTTCATCCTGCTGATCGTGATCGGCGCCCAGTTCTACTGCGGCATGTCGTCGGTCACGGCCAACTCCCGGATGATCTACGCCTTCTCCCGTGACGGCGCGATCCCCGGCAGCAGCTTCTGGCACCGGATCAACAAGCGCACCCGGACGCCCACCAACTCGATCTGGCTGGCCGTGGTCGGCGCGTTCATCCTCGGCCTGCCCTATCTCTACAGCTACACCGCCTACGCGGCGGTGACCTCGATCGCGGTCATCGGGCTGTACGTGGCCTATGTCGCCCCGGTCTTCCTGCGCCTGCGCGCAGGCGACAAGTTCAAGGCAGGTCCCTGGACGCTGGGCAGCTGGAGCCGGCCCGTGGGGATCATCGCCACGATCTGGGTGATCTTCATCTTCGTCCTGTTCATGCTGCCGCAGGCCCTGCCGATCAACATCAACACGTTCAACTACACGCCGGTCGTGTTCCTGATCGTGCTCGGCGGTGCCGGCATCTGGTATGCCGTCTCGGCCAAGAACTGGTTCAAGGGCCCCAAGGTCCAAGGCACTCCGGCCGAGCTGGCAGCGATCGAGGCGGAGCTCGCCTCCGTCTGATCCACCCGGGACCGCTTCCACGCGGCCCGATTCGACAAGCAGCGAGCCCGGTGGCACCAGCCGCCGGGCTCGTTCGATTCCTGGGGCGATCGCTCGCTAGTAGATCAGGGTGGCCCCGCTCGGGAAGCTGAACGCGAAGGCGGCCGGGCTGAGAGCCGCGTCGGGCAGCAGGCTGGTCACCAGCGCGTCGCGGGTCACCTCACCGGCGATCGTCTCGACCAGGCGCAGGACCACGCCGGTGTCCCGGTCGAACGAGACCTGCAGGTGGTGGTCGGGCCGGTCCGCGGCAATCCCGATCGAGCGCGGATGGTCGCATTCGACCGCGACCGCCTCGCGGCCGTTGACGTCGACCGTGCCCGACGTCCAGGCCCGGCCGGTGCCCAGCACGTTCTGGCACAGGCCGGCGGGATGGACGAACGAATCGGGCAGCGACTCGGCGGGCAGGGCGGTCAGGGGCCGGTAGACCGTCGAGCTGCCCGGGAAGTCCGGATCGTCGAGGCCCACGACCCGCCGCCGCGCGCGCCGGTCGGTCCCCTTGCGATGCTCGGCGGACCACGTCCGGACCGTCTCGCCGTCGGAGATCCAGAGCTCATGGTTGGCCGCGATGCCCAGGCTCGGGTCGGTGGTCACGACCCGGGCCTGGCCGGGATGGCGGAGCGTCGTCTCGATGACCAGCAGCCGCTCGCCCTGGGTCGTCGCGGTGCGATCCTCGATCCGCATCCGGAGGGTCTCGAAGCGCAGCTCGGCGTCACGCACGAAGGTGAACAGCTCCGCCAGGGTCGGCGTGCCTTCGGGCAGGCTGACCAGCTCGGGCCGGCGGCGACCGGCGGCGGTGACGGGCAGCGAGCCCGAGGCGCGGGTCCAGGGCGAAGTCGACATCGCCGCGTATCGTAGCGCGTCGGCCGGCGGCCGAACCGCGTTCGTTCCGGCTCAGGCCTCGGGCCGGGTCATCCGGTCGGGGTCGAGCAGGACGTCCAGCTCGGCCGCCGGGACGCCCTGCTCCAGGGCCAGCTCGCGGATC
>DATGGC010000182.1:0-5146 GCA_035308745.1 Candidatus Limnocylindrales bacterium
GGACGGGATCGTGCAGGACGCGTTCCGCCGGATCCGGGCCATGAACCTGCCCCTGGTGACGATCGCCGACACCTGCCTGTGCGAGTACACCGATCACGGTCACTGCGGCCCGCTGGCCTTCGATGGCACTGTCGATAACGACGCGGCGCTCGTCCGGCTGGCCGAGACCGCGGTGAGCCAGGCTCGAGCCGGGGCGGACATCGTGGCCCCCAGCGCGATGATGGACGGCCAGGTCGCCGCCATCCGGGTCGCCCTGGACCGTGCCGGATTCCCGGACACCCCGATCATGGCCTATGCCGCCAAGCACGCCTCGGCGTTCTACGGGCCGTTCCGTGAGGCTGCCGACAGCTCGCCATCGTTCGGCGACCGGCGCGCCTACCAAATGGACCCGGCCAACGGCCGCGAGGCGCTGCGCGAGATGGACCTCGATGTTGCCGAGGGTGCCGACATGCTGCTGGTCAAGCCGGCCCTGCCCGGCCTCGACCTGATCGCCGCGGCCCACGCCCGATTCGACCTGCCGATTGCCGCCTACCAGGTCTCGGGCGAGTACGCGATGCTGATGGCCGCAGCCGAGCGGGGCTGGCTCGACGGCCGGCGGGCGATCACCGAATCGGTCACCGCGATCGTGCGGGCCGGCGCCGGGATCGTGATCACCTACGCCGCGGCGGACCTGGCCGGCTGGCTCCGGGACGAGCGATGAGCGACGCCGTGGAGCGCTCCGATCAGACCTACATCCAGGCCCTCGCCCTCCGCCTCGATCCGGCCTGGCGACGGCGGACCGACGCCGAGCGAGCCGCCGACGGCCGCACGTTCGGGACCGCGGTTGCCGCGGCGGCCGACGACGCGGTGCGCAGCATCAGCTACTCCTCGATCGGCCTCGAGGAAGGCGTCGACCTCCTGTTCTGGCAGATGGCGCCGGCCATGGATGCCCTCGAAACGGTCGCCGCGCGCCTCCTCCGCTCGGGTCTCGGCCGCTGGCTGACGGTCGAGCACTCGCTGATCGGTCGGATCGGCCCGTCGCAGTACGTGCGCAAGCCGACCGAGCAGGAGCAGTCGCTCTTCTCCGGCGAGCGCTCGCGCTACCTCGTGGTCTACCCGTTCACCAAGAGCACCGAGTGGTACCTGACCTCGCGCGAGGCCCGCCAGAAGGTGATGAACGAGCACATGCACGTGGGCCACGAGTACCCGATGATCCGCCAGGCCCTGGCCTACTCGTTCGGGCTCGACTCACAGGACTTCGTGGTCGCCTACGAGACCGACGACCTCGTCGCGTTCGGCGACCTGGTCCGGGCCCTGCGCGGGACCGAGAGCCGGCGCTCGACGGTCAGCGACACGCCGATCCTGCTCGGTGTCCAGCGCCCGATCGAGGAGATCCTCGAGCTCCTCGGGGCGGGCCCCGGATGAGCGCCGTGGACGTGGCTCGCGCCCGCACGGCCGGGCTGGTCGAGCGCGCCGAGCGGCTCTTTCCGGGTGGCGTGAACAGCCCGGTCCGCGCATTCCGCGCGGTCGGCCGGCCGCCGCTGGTCCTCGAGCGGGGCGAGGGCGCCTACGTCTGGGACGCCGACGGGCATCGCTACCTCGACTACATCGGAGCCTGGGGGCCGGCCATCCTCGGCCACGCCCACCCGGCCGTGGTCGCCGCGGTCGTCTGGGCCACGCGCAACGGCTTCGCCCTGGGGGCCACCAACCCGCTCGAGATCGAGCTGGGCGAGGCGATTCGGGCGGCCTTGCCGTCGATCGAGCGGCTGCGCTTCACGTCGTCGGGTACCGAGGCGGTCATGAGCGCGCTCCGGCTCGCGCGTGCTGTGACGGGCCGGACCCTGGTGGTCAAGTTCGCCGGCGGCTACCACGGCCACATCGACGGGCTGCTGGTCGAGGCTGGGTCGGGGCTCGCCACCCAGGCCATTCCGGGCAGCGCCGGGGTGCCCGACGCGACCGCCGCCCAAACGCTCGTCCTGCCCTACAACGACGCCTCGTCGGTGACCCTGGCCTTTGCCCAGCACCCGGGCCAGATTGCGGCCGTGATCGTGGAGCCCGTCGCAGCCAATGTCGGGGTGATCCCGCCGGCGCCCGACTTCCTTGAGCATCTGCGCGAGACGACCCGGGCCGACGGCGCCCTGCTCATCTTCGACGAGGTCATCACTGGCTTCCGACTCGGACCGGGCGGCGCCCAGGCCCGCTTCGGGATCCGGCCCGACCTGACGACCCTGGGCAAGATCATCGGCGGCGGGATGCCGATCGGTGCCTACGGCGGCCGGACGGACCTGATGGAGCTCGTTGCTCCCGCCGGCCCGGTCTACCAGGCCGGCACCCTGTCCGGCCACCCGCTGTCGATGGCGGCCGGGATCGCGACGCTGGCCGCGCTCGAGCCCGCGCGCTACATCGCCCTCGACGAGGTGGCCGCGCGGCTGGCCAGCGGACTGGCCGCGGCGGCGAACGATGCAGGCCGGACGGTCGCGATCGCCCGCGCGGGCTCGCTCCTGACCGTCTTCTTCCGCCCGACCGCACCGTCGGACGCGGCGGAGGCGCTGACCTCCGATCGCGAGGCGTACGCCCGCTTCTTCGGGGCAATGCTCGACCACGGGGTCCTGTTGCCGCCAAGCCAGTTCGAGGCCTGGTTCGTGTCGATGGCCCACGCCGAACACGAGCTCGACGCAACGCTCGACGCTGCCCGGGCAGCGTTTCGGGCATGAGCGATCGTTTCGTCCGCGCCTGTCGCCTCCAGGCGGTCGACGCCACGCCGGTCTGGTTCATGCGCCAGGCGGGGCGCAGCTTCGCAGCGTATCGGACCCTGCGCGAGCGCTTCGGCATCCTCGAGTTGGCCAAGACGCCCGAGCTGTGCGCCGAGGTGACCCTGATGCCCGTTCGGGAGCTGGGCGTGGACGCCGCGGTCCTCTTTGCCGACATCATGCTGCCCCTCGAGCCGATGGGCGTCGGCCTGCGGATCGAGCCCGAGGTCGGGCCGATCATCGACCACCCGATCCGCTCGGCGGCCGACGTCGCCGCCCTGCGGCCGTTCGATCCGGCCGAGGTCGGCTTCACCCTCGACGCGATCCGGATCGTCCGGCGCGAGCTCGATGGCCAGGCCGGCGTGATCGGCTTCTCCGGTGCACCGTTCACCTTGGCCTGCTACCTCATCGAGGGCCGGCCGTCGCGCGACTTCGCGGTCGCCAAGGCGTTCATGTATCGCGAGCCGGCCGCGTGGCACGATCTGATGGAGCGCCTCGCGACGATGGTCGTCGCCTACCTCCGGGCCCAGGTCGAGGCCGGTGCCGACGTGGTCCAGGTCTTCGACAGCTGGGTCGGCGGGCTCGGCCCGGCCGACTATGCGACGTATGTGCTGCCGCATGTCCGGCGAATCTTCGACGGCCTGGCCGGGGTGCCCGCGATCCACTTCGGGACGGGCACCGCGGCTCTGCTCGAGCTGATGGCCGAGGCCGGCGGCGACGTGATCGGGATCGACCACCGCCAGTCGCTGGCCGAGGCGTGGCGCCGGCTGGGCGACGGGCGGGGCGTGCAGGGCAACCTTGATTCGGCCCGGCTCCTGGCCGGCTGGCAAGCGACCGAGGAGGGGGCACGCGCCGTGCTGGCCGAGGCCGCCGGCCGGACGGGCCATGTCTTCAACCTGGGTCACGGCGTCCTGCCCGCGACCGATACCGGGCTGCTCCGGCAGCTCGTCGACTTCGTCCATGAGCAGACGGCGCGGGCGGATGCGCCAGTGGAGGCCGCTCGATGACCGTCGCGACCGGACGCAAGGGCGTCCTCCTGATGACCTATGGCTCGCCGCGGACGCTGGAGCGTGCGGACGTGGGCGAGTACCTGGCCAGGATCCGGGGCGGCAAGGCGGCCGACGACGAGCTCCTCGACGAGTTCACCCGGCGCTACCAGGTGATCGGCGGCTCGCCGCTCATCCAGATCACGCGGGCCCAGGCGAGCGCGCTCGAGGCCGCGCTGGGCTGGCCGGCCGTGGCCGGGATGCGCTTCTCTTCACCCACGATCGCGGACGGGATCCGGGAGCTGGCCGGCCAGGGCGTCGACGAGATCGCAGCGATCATCCTGTCGCCCCAGTTCTCGCCGCTGTTGATGGGCGGCTACGCACGGGCGATCGAGGCGGCCCGGGCCGAGGTCGGGCCGGAGGCGCCCCGGGTCGAGATCGCGGGAGCCTGGCACGATCAGCCGGCGTTCACCGCGGCACTGGCCGAACGGCTGGCGCAGGCACTCGCCGAGCTGCCGGCCGGCGAGCGCGACCACGTCGCGATCCTGATGACCGCCCACAGCCTGCCCCGCCGGGTCGCCGAGCAGGAGCCGGCCTACCTGGCCCAGCTGCGCGACACGGCCGATGCCATCGCCCGTGCCGCCGGCCTTGGCCCGGATCGCTGGCAGTTCTGCTGGCAGAGCGCCGGCCACGAGCCGGGGGAGTGGATGAAGCCCGACTTTGCCGACCTGATGCCGGCGATCGCCGCTTCGGGCGGCAGGTCCGTGATCGTCGTGCCGGTCCAGTTCCTGGCCGACCACCTCGAGATCCTGTACGACGTCGATGTCGGCGCCCGCGAGCAGGCCGAGCACGCCGGCGTCGCCTTCCATCGGATCGCCTCGCTCAACGTCGACCCGGGCCTCACGGCCGCCCTTGCGAGCGTGGCACGGAGCACGCTTGGCCAGTAGCGTTCCGGCGAAGGAGATCGCGCGATGAGCAGCTGGACCGCCGCTGAGCTTGACCGGATCGGCCGGGCCGTCGAATTCGAGGTCGCGTCCCGCCGTCCGGATGGCAGCCTGCGGCCGTTCGTCACGATCTGGGGCGTTCGGCTGGGGGACGACATCTACGTCCGCTCGGCGCACGGCGCGGACAATCCCTGGTTCGTGCGGGCCATCGCCTCAGGTGACGGTCAGCTCCGGGCCGGCGGCGTCGAGCGGGACGTGGCCTTCGAGCTGGTCCAGTCGGGTCCGGACGAAGGCCTGCGGCGGGCGTACCACGCCAAGTACGACCGCTACGGACCGGGACCTGTGGGCAGCGTCCTGACCGTCGAGGCCGAGCGAACGACGCTCCGCCTCGTCCCTCGCTGACGGTCCAGGGATCGCCTATCGCCCGGTCCCGAACTGGCGGTCCCCGGCGTCGCCCAGGCCGGGCATGATGTAGCCCTTCTCGTTC
>DATGGC010000183.1:0-5022 GCA_035308745.1 Candidatus Limnocylindrales bacterium
TACGCCTTCCATCCGCTCGGGCTGGAGCGCCGCCGGGCCGAGCTGCTCCGCCGCCTGGGCGGCTCGGCGAAGCGGCTCGAAGCCCTCGTCCAGCTGGATCCGGCCGAGGCGTCGCGGCGGCTCCAGGCGATCCCCGGGATCGGGCCGTGGACCGCCGGCGAGGTGGGCCGGGTCGCCTTCGGCGATCCGGACGCGGTCAGCGTCGGCGACTACCACCTGCCGAACCTGGTGTGCTGGATCCTCGCCGGCGAGCGACCGGGCAGCGACGAGCGGATGCTCGAGCTCCTGGAGCCCTGGCGTGGCCAGCGCGGCCGGGTGGTCCGCTGGCTGGAGCTGGGGGCGGGCGACCTAGCGGGGCTTGGGCCCGCGCGGCGTGGTCCCCGCATGCCGTCGCGGTCGATCGCCGGCCTGTAGGGTCAGCACGTTCGTGCCCGGGGTCGCGATCCGGGCGACCGCCTCAGGCGCCAGCTCGGTGATCGGGTCGTCGGCCGGGTCGACCGCGCGATACCAGCTGGCCAGCTCGCGGTTGATCACCAGGGTGGACCAGTCGCGGACGTCGAGGACGCCGCCGACCATGAACGCGATCGTGGCGTCGGTCAGGGGCACCATCAGGTCGCGCTGCTCCAGGGTCGCCAGGGGGTCGATGCCGGGTGGCTCGTGGAGCCGGCCGAGGACCGTGTACGGCCCGATCTGGGCCCGCAGCCGATGGGGCGCGGTCTCGATCCGCAGGGCCCGCGAGCCGCGCGGCCCGGTGACCCGCACGGCGCACAGCTGGCTGCGCTCGATCGTGAAGTCGGGCGACGTGATCCGGCGCGCGTTCTCGAGGTCCTCGAGCTCGACGTCGACCAGGTGGACGAGCGGATCGGCATTGAGCTGGTCGGTCAACCGGGGCGCCCGCAGGTCCAGTTTTCCGTTGATCAGGCAGTCGCCGGCGAAGCCGGTGAAGTCGATGAACATCGTGCCCTCGAGCGATCTGGTTCGCGACCATCGTGCCCGGATCGACCGGCCCTCCGACAGGGCACGAAGGTTTGGTCCCAATACGGTCGAAGGTCCGATCACAGGGTCGGGGTCCGGAGGGGACGGGTACACTCCCGACGTGTCCGGACCGTTGACAGGAGTCGATTGATCCCGTTGGCCGCCCGATGACCCGGCCGCTCAAGGTCGGGGTCCAATTGCCCGAGGTGGAACGGGTCGTGCGCTGGCCGGAGCAGCTGGCCATGGCCCGGGCGGTCGAGGCGGTCGGCTTTGACGCCGTGTGGGTCGGCGACCACCTGCTGTATCGCTGGCCAGGGGTGGCCGAGGCTCGCGGACCCTGGGAGTGCTGGACGATGCTGGCGGCGATCGCCGCCTCGACCAGCCGGATCAGCCTGGGCCCGCTGGTCGCCTCGACCAGCTTTCATGCGCCGGCGATGCTCGCCAAGCAGGCCGCGACGGTCGACGAGATCAGCGGCGGGCGGCTGATCCTGGGCCTCGGCGCGGGCTGGAACGAGACCGAGTACACGGCCTTCGGGTTCCCGTTCGATCACCGGATCAGCCGCTTCGAAGAGGCGTTCACGATCATCCGGACCCTCCTGCGCGAGGGTTCGATCGACTTCGACGGGGTCTACTACCAGGCCCGCGACTGCGAGCTGCGGCCCCGGCCGGCCCGGCCCGGCGGCCCGCCGCTCATGCTTGGATCCCTGGGCGAACGGATGCTCCAGATCGGCGCGCCATACATCGATTCCTGGAACGCCTGGTATGACGCGACTGGCAACGCGCCGGCCGGCGTGCCGGCCTTGATCGCCACGGTCGACGCCGCCGCCCGTGCGGCCGGCCGGGATCCGGCCGAGATCGAGCGGACGGTCGCGGTCCTGGTCCAGATGCCCGGCGGCATCGGCCGCTTCGCGGGCAACTACACCACCAGCCAGCTCCCGGCCCTGTCCGGGCCGCCCCAGGTGATGGCCGAGGAGCTGCGGGCCTACGCGCGGGCCGGCATCGGCGCCGTCCAGCTGGTCCTCGACCCGATCACGGAGGCGTCGATCGAGGCCTTCGGGCCGGTGCTCGAGCTGCTCGACGCCGGCTGACAGTCGACGATCTGGCCGGTCAGCGTCCCACGCACGGGGACGCAGGCCGAGCGGGCCCAGCGAATGACGAGGTTGGCACCGCCGAAGTAGCCGCCTCCGCCGCCGAATCCGCCGGTCAGGACGTAGCGCACGTTGCCCGCCGCGACGCGCGCCTGGAACTGCTCGACGGTGAGGGTCTGGTCGTCGCCGCTGTAGCCGCCGAGGGCCATCACCGGCAGGCCGGTGGCGATGATGATCGGGGCGGCCTCCTGGGCACTGGCCGTGGCCAGGGCGAACGTCGCGTCGTGCTGGTGGGCGAGGACGAACGCGATCAGCGGCGAGGACGAACCCGGCCCGACGCCACTGCCTGGGGCTCCGCCCGGACCGCCGGCCGGCAGGCCCAGGAACCCACCCTGGGCGGCTGCCCCGGCCAGCGGCGGCCCGCCGACCGGCAGGATGTCACCCGGTGCGTGGAACGTGGTCCAGGCCGACCAGCTCAACGGCGCGATCGCCAGGCCCAGGACCGCCGCGATCAGCAGGCCGCGACCGGCGAATCGGTCCCGTTCGATCGTGCCCACCCCGGCCCGGACCAGGAGGAGGCCACCGGCGAGGGCCAGCGACAGGACGACCGCCGCGCCCTGGAGCCAATCGAACCCCCGGGCCAGGCCGATGATGGTCGCCTCGAGGACGCCGCTGGCGGCCACCGCCAGGGGCAGCAGCCAGCCGCTCGAGCCCGCCCGGCGCCAGGCGCGCAGGAGCGCCACGCTGCCAGCGCCGGTCAGGGCCGCGATCGGCGGGGCGAGCATCACCAGGTAGTGCGGGTGCCAGAAGCGGGCCACGCTGAAGAACGCCGCGGCCGGCAGGAACCAGCCCGCCCACAGCGCGAGCGGCACCAGGAATCGCCGCCGGGCCGGTCGCCGCCGGAGCTCGGTGACGGCGACGAGGATGCCCAGCAGGCCCAGGATCAGCCACCAGCCGATCTGGCCCGACAGCGACGGGTCGAACAGGCGGAGCGGCCCGACCCGGCCCAGGTTGGGGAACGTCTGGCCACCGGCCAGCCGCTCGATCCCGTTGTAGTTGAGGGCCAGGTCGATCGCCGAGTTGACCGCGCTGCCCCCGATGAACGGCCGGCTCGCGGCGGGGATGGCGTCGACGGCGATCGCCCAGGCGAACGAGACGACGAGCAGGGCGACCGTGCTGGCGGCCAGATGGCCGATCCGCCGGGCGATCGACCAGCGCCGATCGATGAGGACGGCCAGCACGATCCCGGGCAGCACGAGATAGGCCTCGAGCATCTTCACGTTGAAGCCGACCCCGACCAGGATCCCGGCCAGGACGAGCCAGCGCAGCCGGCCGGTGTCGCCCCAGCGCAGCAGGGCGGCGACCGCGAGCAGGACGAACAGGACCAGCACGCTGTCCACGGTGTTGTTGCGGGCGGTGGCGACCGAGATCGGGGTGACGGCCAGCACGAGGGCGGCGATCAGGCCGGCGAGCCGCCCGAACTGGTGGGCGACGAGGCGAGCGAGCAGCCAGACCGACGCGACCGCCGCGAGCGCTCCGGGCAGCAGCAGGGCAACGCCCGAGTAGCCGAAGATCCGGGCCGAGAGGACCTCCAGCCAGAAGCCCAGGGGCGGCTTGTCGAGAGTGATGAAGCCGCCCGGATCGAACGCCCCGAAGAAGAACGTGGACGGGCCGGCGAGCATGCTCCGCACGGCCGCGGCGTAGTACAGGTTCGAGAAGCCCTCGCGATCGAGGGCGAAGAGCTCGAGGAAGCCGGCCAGGACCACGATCAGGGCAAGCGCGACGCGATCCGGTGAGACGCGATCCGACGTTCTCCGCGCCCGGCGAGCGAGCGCCGGGGTGGGACTCATGGCCCTGTCTATACCAGATCGGCCTGAACGCGCGCTGACGGGCAGTCGAACGCCCGGCTCATCGTGGGGGACGAGCCGGGCGTCGCTCTTGTTGGTTCTCTGGCGAGCCGGGGCTCCAGCCCCGGACTCGGCGCCTCGGCTAGCTGCCGAGCAGGACGATAATCTGGTGGGCGTCCTGGCGAGCGTCCACGAGCAGGCCACGAGCCTGGTGGAGCGACGTCCGGGCGGCCTGGAAGACCGGCTTGGCGGCGCCGCTGTTCCAGTCGGCCGGGCTGAGCGGCAGGACCGTCCCGGCGACCGGGGCGATCAGGCCATTGGCCTGGCCAACCTTGGCGTTGAGATCATCGAGCTTGGCCTGGGCGGCGGTGACGTCCTTGCCATCAGCCTTGGCCTGGTTGATCAGGTTCTGGAGCTCGGTCGCCAGCGGCCCGAACTTGGCCGAGACCTTGGCCGCGCCGTCGGCGGCCGCGACGATGTGGGTCTTGGGCACGACCAGCAGGTAAACCCGGTAGTCCGGGGCGATCTTGGCGATGTCCGTGCGCAGGGTGGCGATCGTCGTGTCAGCGTCGATCGAGACCTTGAGCGTGGTCAGGCCGGCATGCTCCCACTCGAATGACGCCGGGTTGACCCCGCCGCCGGTCAGCAGGTCGGTCTTGTGGTCAGCCGTCAGGACGTCCGAATGGTTGACCAGGTAGGTCAGCCCATCGAGGGTGACGAAGCGGCGGTTGATCTCGCAGTCACCGGCCGCCCGCAGGATGTCGACATTGCCCGGATGGGCAACGACTGCGGCCCATTCCGGGATGCAGAAGTGATGGACGGCCGCGGCCGTCGTCGAGTTGGTGCTGGTCGTCGGGTCGGCAGCGTAGACCGACCCCAACGAGCCGATCGCGAGGAGGCCGGCGGCCCCCAGGGCCAGGGTGACCCGTCCGAGCCGGGGCGAAAGCTTGAAGTTCATCGAGTTCACTCTCCTGGGTTGTTGGCGGCGGAGTCAGCATTCGAGAGCTCGCCGTCGACGTCCTTGAGGAGGCTGTCGACCTGCGAGAGAAGGCTGCTTGCCTTGGTGGTTGAGATGGGCGCGGGCGTGGAGCCGGCCGGCGCCTGGGTGGGCT
>DATGGC010000184.1:0-5452 GCA_035308745.1 Candidatus Limnocylindrales bacterium
ATCGCCTGGAGCTACGACCTGCTCGACGAACCCAGCCGGCGCCTCCTCCGGCGGCTGTCGGTGTTCGCGGCCGGCTGCACCCTTGAGCTGGCGGAGGCGATCTGCGGGCCGTCGTCCGAGCTTGGCCTGGAGGTCCTTGACGGGATCGAGGCGCTCGTCGACCAGAGCCTGCTGCGGGCCGAGGATGTGGGCGGCGAGCCGCGCTTCCGGATGCTCGAGACCATTCGGGCCTTTGCGGCCGAGCAGCTGGTCCTCGACGGCGAGGCGGACGCGATCCGGGAGCGCCACGCCCGGGCCTTCCTGGCCCTGGCCGAGGAGGCAGCCGCCGAGCTGCCCGGTGCCCGCCAGCGGACCTGGCTTGATCGCCTCGACATCGAGCACGACAACCTGCGGGCCGCGATCGACTGGGCGACCGAGCGGCCCGAGCCCGAGGTCGCCATCCGGCTCGGCTTCGCCCTGTGGCGGTTCTGGCAGAAGCGGGGCTACCTGGTCGAGGGCCGCCGGCGCCTGGATCGGGTCGACGCGGCGTCCTGGTCGAGGGACGATCCCGCCTTGCGGGCGCGCCTGATGGAGGCGCTCGGCGGCATCGCCTGGTGGCAGGCCGACCTGGCCGCGATGGCCCGCTTCTACGACGAGGCCCTCGAGCGGTGGCGCTCCACCGGCAACAAGGCCGAGATCGCCAACGCCCTCTACAACGCCTCGTTCTCGTACGTGTTCATCGACGGCGCCATCGAGACGGCCAAGATCGACCCCGACCGGAAGGGCCTGAGCCTGATGGAGGAGGCCCTGTCGATCTATCGCGAGCTGGGTGACCAGCATGGGGCCGCCAATGCGATCTGGGCGGTCGGCAACTGGTACCACTTCCACCTCCAGAGCGACGTTGCCCGGGCCAGCTTTGCCGAGGCACTCGAGCTGTTCCGGGCGACCGACGACGAGACGATGGTCGCCTGGTCCCAGCACATGCTCGGCAGCGCGCTCCTGCGCCTCCGCGAGGTCGACGAGGCGGCCGGCCACATCAAGGCGGCGATGACCCATTTCGAGGCGGCCGGTGACGCGACGGCGCTGACCCTGGTCCTCGACGACTACTCGGCCCTGGCCGCGGCCCGCGGTGACCTGCCCCGCTCGGCCCGCCTGCACGGCGCCGCCCGGGCCCTGGCCATGACGACGGGCGCCAACCTCTCGAACCTGGTCGACGAGCTGGACGAAGCCAACTCCGTCCAGACGACGCGCCGGCTGCTCACCTCGGCCGACCTCGACCGGTATGCGGCAGAGGGCCGGGCGATGAGCCTGGGCGAGGCCGTCGCCTACGCCCTCGAGGCGGGCTGACGGTGGCCGAGGCCTGGCTCCGGATCCTCCCCGACGAGCCGGCCGGGACGCCGGGCGGACGCCCGCCGCTGGTGGACGCCGATCGACCGACGGTCGACGAGGACCCGGGCCGCCTGATCCTGACCTGTGCCAACTGTGGCGCGGCGATGGACGAACGAAAATGCAAGCTGATCTGCCGGTGCGGCTACTTCCTGTCCTGTTCCGACTACTACTAGGGAGCATCAGGTGCCGGACGAACGCAACCTGGGTGGTGCTGCCGAGCGGGCAGTCGTCGAACGCTACTTCGCGGCAGTCAATGCCCGTGACATGGTCGCCATCGTGGCCGACCTGGCCGACGACGCGGAGTGGTCGTGGCCGGGTAGTGGAGAGGTGATCCGGGGTGCCACGGCGATCACGGCCGTCGTAAGCGGGACCCCGAGCCTGCCCCATGTCCTCGTCCACCGGATCATCGGCGGGCCCGACCTGGTCGCCGCGGTCTGGACCGGGGACTATGGCGACGGCGTGCCCTGGCGGAACATCAGCCTGTTCGAGTTCCGGTCCGGCCGGATCGTGGGCAAGACCGACGGCTTCGGCTCGGCCTTCGAGCCACCGGCCTGGCGCCGCGCCCTCGTCTCCGTGGAGCCACTGCCCAAGCCCTGAGCGGCCGACGCGGGCCGGGGCGGGGTCGTCTCGGCGACGTCAGGTGACGGGCAGGTCCCGGCCGGCGGCCCGGGCGGCCTTGGCCTTGTCGGCCCAGGCGCCCAGGACGTTGTCCTTGTGCGGCCGGATGGGGCAGTGCTCGTCGCGGTTGCCCATCTCATCGCAGTAGCCCAGGGCGACGCATTTCGGGGCGAGGAAGCTGCCCAGGAACGGGCTGACTTCGAAGATCTCGTGGCGGATCAGCTGGAACAGCCGCCGGATCTCCCACTGGGCCATCGTGCACAGGCGGAGGCCCGACATGTGGATCAAGGCCCGCAGGTTGGTGGTCATCACCAGGTTGGTGCGCGTCGCGTTGGGGAAGACGAAGCGGGCATCCTCGCCCGGGATGCCGGCCGCGACCAGGTCGCCATAGAGCTCCATCGAGCCTTCGATCTGCTCCTCGTAACGTTCGCGCAGGCCGGCCTCGGCTTCGGCCAGGGTGCTGGGCAGCATCGTCGAGGCGCCCTTGAACGTGACGTAGCGCTGGCTCTGCTGGTCGAAGGCGACGCCGGCCCGGTGGCGGACGAGCTGGTGGCTCAGGGTCCGCGAGACGCCGCTGATGCCGAAGGTGAAGACGATGTGCTCGATCGTGCTGCCGTGGCCCGACTCGATCACGCCCTGGATCAGCTTGCGCTGCTTGGCCGGGTCGATCTGGCCGTCGACAGCGCGGCGAAAGATCTCGTCGGGAGCCAGCTCGGAGTAGCACGTCCGGCAGGCGGTGTAGATCAGCGGGACGTAGAACTTCTCCACGATGTCGCGATCCGGGAAGAGCAGGGTCGCCTTCATCCCCAGCTCGTGGCGGCCGGGATTGCGCGGAATCCCGGTCTTCTCGCGCACCTGGGCGGGGGCCGGCGTCGTCTCGGCGGTCATCCCCGGAAGTGTAGTCCGCGCATCGCGACCCGGAGCCGGAGCGGGAGCGCGCGGGCCGGTGGTCAGGGCAGCTCGCGCACGAAGCGGCGGATGACACGGGACAGCGCCGGACCGGCGGCCGCCCCGGCGGCCAGCACCTCCTCGTGGCTGAGCGGCTCGCCCGAATAGCCCGCGCCCGGGTTGGTGATGAGCGAGACGCCGGCCACCTCGATCCCCGCCCAGCGACAGGCGATCGCCTCGAGGACCGTCGACATTCCCACGGCGTCGCCACCCAGGCCGCGGAACATCCGGACCTCGGCCGGGGTCTCGTAGGTCGGACCAAGGAGGCCGGCGTAGATCCCCTCCTCGAGGTGCACGCCCTCGGCGGCGGCCGCCGCGTGCAGCCGTGCGCGATGGTCCCGGTCGTAGACATTGGTCAGGTCGGGGAATCGCGGGCCGATCGCGTCTGCGTTGGGGCCGAGCAGCGG
Source organism: Candidatus Limnocylindrales bacterium (assembly GCA_035308745.1). Lineage (GTDB taxonomy): Bacteria > Chloroflexota > Limnocylindria > Limnocylindrales > CSP1-4 > Palsa-1033. The sequence continues at coordinate 3,342 of DATGGC010000184.1, forward strand.
GGTCCGGCCGGTCAGGTTGAGGTGATCGGCGATCACCATCAACGTCCCGGCCCCGTAGGCTGGATTCAAGCCACCGGCGGCGTTGGTCAGGACCACCGTGCGCGCGCCGAGTCGGCCCATCAACAGGACCGGCTGGACGACCAGCCCGGGATCGTTGCCCTCGTACAGGTGGAAACGGCCCTGGAGCATGGCCACGGGGACGCCGTCGAGCCGGCCGAGGAGCAGCCGGCCGACGTGGCCCGGGGCGGTCGCGGCGGGCCAGCCGGGCAGCTCGGCGAACGGAATGGCGACGGTGTCCCGGAGCCCGTCGGCCAGGCTGCCGAGTCCCGATCCGAGCACGATCCCCGCTCGGGGCACCAGGTCGGTACGCGCCCGGACGGCTGCCTCGAGGGGGGCCAGGCGGGCCGGCTGCTCGGCCGGCGGAATCGGCCTGGCGCGATCGATCTCGGTCACCGATTGAGTCTAGCCGTGCGATCTGTGCCTGGTTCCACGGATCGTGTGCGGCCCGGGCTGAGCGCCTGGAACCACGTCCCGGCCCAAATGTGTACCCGGTGCATCAAACCGGCCGTTTTCGGGCTCGGGGCCTGGCCTGGAACCACGTCCCGGCCCAAATGTGTATCCGGTGCAACAAAACGGCGATTTCGCGCCCTCCAGGTCCGTGGCGGGCCCAAACTTGTCCCGGGCCACGCTCAGGCGAGCGCAAGTCGCGAGCCGAGAGGTCGCGGAACAGCGGGAAAATGGCGTTTTGTTGTACTGGGTGCACCAAGCGCGGGCACGGGACGCCTGGCGGGACGCCGCGCAGCCCGGGACGCCTGGCGGAACGCCGGGCAGCCCAGGGACCGGGCCGGGCGGGACGCCGGGCGGCGCGGGGATCGGGGCCGGGCGGGACCGGGATCATGGCCAGCTCGGCGGTTCGGGCCCGAGAAAAGGGCCCGGACGCTTCGATCGCCCGAGCGGAGTACCGACACCGGGATGCCGATCACGTCCATTCGGGCGATCCCCGTCGAGCGCGGGCCCGAAGGCCGCGTGGCGGGTAGAGAAGCGCCCGAAGCGACCGGTCAGTCCGCGAATGCCCTTGATGTGATCTCGAGCTTCCGTTTTCCGATGGCCCCTTCGGGCAAGACGAATCATCGCCGGATCAACGCCCGATGGCAACGGCGTTATCCACGAGTTACCGGCGAATGCGCAATCCGTTTCCACCAATCCACCGTCGCTGTGGACAGCAGGTGGACAACGCCTGGTTCCTGGCCGGACGGCGAGCCGGCTTAAAGGGACGACATGCCGTCGAACTCGAAGACTGGCGGCTCGTTCTGGTTGACGCAGGCAGGGACGGAGGGTCCGTCGAGCGGCGCCATCACGGTCCCCTCAGTCGGCGGCAGGGTGATCACGATCCGCATCGCCCCACGCGCAGCACCGCAGTAGTTGCTCCACTGAAAGGCCAGGACCGCACCCGCGTCGTTCAGTGCGGGCAAGACCACGGCGGGGCCTGGCTTGGCGTCGGCCGAGGGCGGGATCACCCGCTCCACTGTCGTGCCGTCGCTCGCCACGAGCCGTGCGTCCGAGATGGATCCATCCAGAGCGCAAGGCAGGGCGCCCGGGTTCGCGAGGTCAACATCGATCGTTACGGCGCTCGCCGTCCCCTGGACGGAGGCTCGGGTGAGCACGAGGGAGCTGATTGCGCAGGCCAGCACACTCGCCAGCGCACTCGCCGGTGGAACAGATCCGGGGCCGATCGCGTTGGGGCTCCGCGCCGGCAAGTTCGAACTTGTCGCCGACGACGCATTGCCGGATGGCGAGGCGACACCCGGCTGGGGCGCCGGATTTGTGCTGCCGCAGCCGGCAACGACAAGCATCAGCGCCGCGATCGAACTCGCTCGGCTGATCCTGCCCGGTCTCACCGTTTCACCCCCTTTGCCGATGCGAGAACGAGTTAGCCGGGGCCGATCCTGGCCCGGGAATTCCGCGTCGGTGGACGTCCCCCGCAGGGCAAACGTCCCGGCCTCACCCGCCGATCGCGAACATCTCGATCCGGGGTCGGTTGGTCGTGGCTTCCGAGCGCAGCTCCGAGTAGCGGTCGGCGCGAATCCGCCAGATCGCCCGGATCGCCTCGG
>DATGGC010000185.1:0-12360 GCA_035308745.1 Candidatus Limnocylindrales bacterium
GCTGGATGGCCGCCTCGGCCGGGCGCCAGGCATGCCAGGCGTCGTTCGGCCGGAGGTAGGCCGGCCGGGGGCTACCCGCCTCGATCGTCAGCGGCCAGGGGTAGTCCGCCCGACGGCCGGCCGCCCGCCGTTCCGGACCGCCGACGAGGACCGGGCTCGCCGTGCGGGCGGACCAGGCCGCGAGCAGCCAGCCGACATCGACCGGATCACCGGACGCCGCCTGCAGGTCGAGCAGGGTCGTGGGGAAGAGCGGCTCGTGACGCGGGTCGGCCGCCAGCAGCCGGTACAGGGCCTGGCGCCCGACCTTGGCCGGCTGTGAGCGGGGCGTCACGAACAGGAGCTCCCGTCTGGTCAACGAGCTCTTCGCGCCTGGCACTGGCCGCGATCAGGGCTCGTCTGGACCGTGAGTAGAGCACCTTTGGTTGGGTGACCCTACGGTACGAAAGTACTACACGGGCGGGTGGTCCACGCTCCGCCGGTGCGTCCCGACACCAGGGACCTTCGGGTGGCGTCGGCCGCGCCGTCCCCGACGACCGCCGGTCAGCCCCCGATCGGCAGGCTGAACCGGATCGTCGTGCCCGCCCCGGACCGGCTCTCGGCGCTGATCCGGCCGCCGTGGGCCTCGACCAGGTTGCGGGCGATCGCCAGGCCGAGGCCCGAGCCTCGCGAGTCGGCCGACTTCGTGAAGCGGTCGAAGAGGTGGTCGACGACCTCGGGGGCGATGCCCGAGCCGGTGTCGGCGACGGCAACCTCGACGAACGCGCCCGGGGCCGGTCGTTCGGTCGAGATGGTCAGGCGGCCGCCGGCCGGCGTGTAGCGTAGGGCGTTGGCCAGCAGGTTGTCGAGGACCTCCCGGATTCGGACCGGGTCGATCTCGAGGAGGGGCAGGTCGCCGGCCACCGGCCGGGCCACGATCGTGACCCCGGCGCCCGCCGCGAGGGTCTCGAAGGAGCGCGCCGCCTCGTCGATCAGCAGGCCCAGGTCGGTCGGCTCCCGGTGGAGGGGCAGGGTGCCGGCCTCGGACAGGGCGACGGTCCGCAGGTCTTCGACCAGCCGGCTCAGGACCAGGGTCTCGTCGAGGATCGCTCCGAGGTGCTCCGGGTCGGCCGGATGGACGCCGTCGACGATCGCCTCGACGTTGCCCCGGACGACCGCCAGCGGGGTGCGCAGCTCATGGCTCACGTCGGCCAGCAACGAGCGGCGCTGGCGCTCGTTGGCCTCCAGGCGCTCGGTCATCGTGTTGAAGCCGGCCGCCAGCTCGACCAGCTCGCGCGGCCGTCCGCGGGGCCGGGCGACGCGCACGGAATAGTCGCCGCCGGTCACCCGCCGGGTCGCCTCGACCAGCTCGTCGATCGGCTTGGTGATCGTCCGCACCCGGCCTCCGACGAACAGGATGCCCAGGACCAGGAGGACCAGGCCGCCGAAGCGCAAGGTGACGACCATGCCGCCCTGGCCGGGTTGGTTGGGCCCCAGCAGGCCGAAGATCGAGGCGAAGATGAAGCCCCCGACCGAAGCCAGGACGACGACGAAGAAGAGGAGCACGAAGACGGCCGCCGCGAAGCGCTGGACGAACCAGCGCCGGGGCGGGCCGCTCCAGCCGGGTTGCGCCCAGGGTGGCCCGCCGGGTTGCGTCCAACGTGGCCCGCCGGGTTGCGCCCAGGGTGGCCCGCCAGGCCCCCACGGCGGCGGGCCGGGATGGCCCTCGGCATCGGGCTCCCACCACGCCCGGCCACCGTCGGCCCGCCGCCGCCTGGCCCGCGGCCGGCGGTCGGGCTCGGGTCCGCTCACCCGCTGCGCTCCTCGGCGAAGCGGTAGCCCACGCCGTACACGGTCAGGATGTAGCGCGGCGCGCGCGGCTCCGGCTCGAGCTTGCGGCGCAGGTTCTTGACGTGGGTGTCGATCGCCCGCTCGTACGATTCGAACGAGGCGCCACGCAGGGCGTCGAGGAGCTGGCCGCGGGTGAAGATCCGGCCCGGCCGTCGGGCCAGGGTGGCCAGCAGCTCGAACTCGGTGGCCGTCAGGTCGACGCTGCGGCCCTCGACCTCGACCCGCATCCGGGGGACGTCCAGGGTGATCCCGGCGGCCCGGATCAGGTCGCTCGGCGCCTCGGCCGGCTCGGCCCGGCGGAGCACAGCCTTGACCCGGGCCACGAGATCGCGCGGGCTGAACGGCTTGGTGATGTAGTCGTCGGCGCCGAGCTCCAGGCCAATCAGCTTGTCGAGCTCGTCGTCGCGGGCGGTCAGGACCACGATCGGCACGTTCGAGTCGCGCCGGATGGCCCGGATCACGTCCAGGCCGTCGGGCTGGGGGATGCCCAGGTCGAGGACGACCAGGTCCGGGCTGCGGGTCCGGGCGACGGCGAGGGCTGCCTGCCCGTCGGCGGCGGTCAGCACGGCGAAGCCGGCATGCTCGAGATAGTCACGGGCGAGATCGATGATCTTGGGCTCGTCATCGACCACGAGGATGGTTTTCATCGGCGGCCATCGTAGGTCCGATCAGGGGACCGGAGCGTGAAACAACGGGGCCCCGATGACTCGGGACCCCGTTGCTGGCGGTCAGGCCGGTGGATTCGAAGGCGGCGCGGCGGGCCCGCTGGGCTGATCGGCCGTGGTCTGCCCGGTGGCCGCCGGCCCGCTGGCCGGAGCGCCGGCGTGGGCGCTGGCATGCCACTCCTCCAGCCGGCCGCGGATCCACGCTTCGCGCGGATCGCCGCCCTGGCTCCAGCCGCCCTGGGCCGGCGGGGTTCCGGGCCCGGGTCCGTAGCCCCGGCCCCAGCCGCCCATTCCGCCTGGTCCGCCGCCCCAGCCGCGCCGGCCGCCGAAGGCGAACCGGAGCAGGGCGAAGAACAGGAAGACGAACAGGATGAAGCCCAGGAAGTGGAACAGGCCGAAGCCGAGGAAGCCGAAGCCGTAGCCATACACGGCGGGCTGGGCGACGCCCGACGCGGCGAGGCCGGCTGAATAAGCGGCGCCGGTCACCAGCCCGATCAGGGCCAGGATGCCGAGGACCGCGAGGATCCTGCCAAAGATGCGCATGAACGTGAGCTCCCGAGGTGTGCTTGCCTGGTGGCGCTCCAGGTGGAGCGCCTGCCGTTGCAACCCATCCTCGGTTGATGATGTGGAGCGATTGTGTGGGCGCTGCGGAGGTCTGATGACCCGCTCAGCCGCAGCTCAGGCTGCGCTCAGCGTCCGGGCGCGTTGCGCTGGAGGCGCTCCCCGGGCAGGACCTTGAAGCCGTCGGGCCGGCGGTCGCCGTTGGCCGGCCGGGCCTGGCCGGCCGGGCGCTGGGCCTGCTGGTGGCCGGCCTGCTGGCGGCCCGGCTGGTGCTGGCCGAGGGGAGCCCCGGCGGGTGCCCGGTTCGGCCCGCCGTTCGGCCGCCCCATCGGGCGGTTGGGCCGGTTCCCGGTCGGCCCGCCTGCGCGGGTCATCCCGTCGCGGCTCGGCCGGTGGGCCGGGCCCTGGGCCGGTCGTCCGGCCGGCGGTCGTCCGCCGCTCCCGAACCCGGGCGCGAACCCGGGCTGGGCCGGCCGTCCGGCCGGGATCGGTCCGCCTCGGCGGGCCGGCGGGATCGGCCCGGTGCGCCGGGCGGGGGCAAAGCCGCGGGCCGGCCGCGGGGCGCCCGGTCGCGGTCCGCCGGGGCCGCCCTGCGTCCGCAGCCGGATCGGCTCTGGCCGCAGGTTGCGATCGGGCTCGAAGCCCGGGATCACCTCGGTCGGGATGCGGTGGCCCAGGACCTGCTCGATGTCGCGCAGCAGCCGGTTCTCGTCGACGCACACCAGCGAGATCGCGTCGCCTTCGATGCCCGCCCGCCCGGTCCGTCCAATTCGGTGGACGTAGTCCTCGGCGACCATCGGCAGCTCGAAGTTGACGACGTGGGGCAGGGCATCGATGTCGATCCCGCGGGCGGCCAGGTCGGTCGCTACCAGGATCGCCACCCGGCCCGCCTTGAAGTCGCTCAGCGCCCGGGTCCGCTGGGGCTGGCTCTTGTTGCCGTGGATCGCGGTGGCCACGATCCCTTCCCGTTCGAGCTGCTCGGCCAGGCGGTTGGCGCCGTGCTTGGTCCGGGCGAAGACGAGGGCCTGGTCGATCCGCCCGGACTTGACCAGGTGGGCGAGGAGCTCGCGCTTGCGCTCCCGGTCGACGGGCAGGACCAGCTGGCGGACCAGCTCGGCCGCGGTGTTCCGGCGGGCCACCTGGACCATCGCCGGATCGCGCAGGATGTCGGCCGCCAGGCGCCGGACGTCATCCGAGAAGGTCGCCGAGAAGAGGAGGGTCTGGCGGTCGCGGGGGAGCAGCCCGATGATCCGCCGGATGTCGCGGATGAAGCCCATGTCGAGGAGCCGGTCGGCCTCGTCGAGGACCAGGATCTCGACGTGGCCGAGGTCGATCGTGCCCTGCCCGATGTGGTCGAGAAGACGGCCCGGCGTGGCGACCACGATCTCCGGACCGGAGCGCAGGGCCCGGACCTGGGGATCGAAGCCGACCCCGCCGTAGATCGTCGTCGAGCGGATTGGCCGGCGGGCGCCGTAGGTCCGGACGCTCTCCTCGACCTGCAGGGCCAGCTCCCGGGTCGGGGCCAGGACCAGGGTCCGGATCCGGATCGGGGTCGCGTTGCGCCGGTCGCGGCTGGTCGGGATGTAGGTCGGCAAGCCGTTGCCGGGGGCGGCCACCGGCGGCCGGATCTCGCGACTGGCGTTGAGCAGCTGGAGGATCGGCAGCACGAAGGCCGCCGTCTTGCCGGTGCCGGTCTGGGCGCCGGCGAGGACATCGCGGCCGGCGAGGACGAGGGGAATGGCCTCGGCCTGGACGGGCGTGGGCTCGGTATAGCCCTGGTCCGCGACGACATGGACAAGTTCGGGCGCAAGCCCAAGGTGATCGAAGGACACGGTCGTGTGACTCCTGAGGGCCCGCCCGCACATTCGCGGGGCCCGGTCAGGGCACGTGGTGGTGGTTCGCTGATCTCACGGTAGAAACCGGGGCGCCGACCGGAGCGCCCATCGAGTACGAGGTCCCAAGCCTAGCACGGTTCGCGGCCGGCACGGGGCATCGGCGCCGGCGCGGTCTACTGACGGCTGACCGCGAGGGTGAAGGTGGCCGTGATCGACGGCTGGCCCCCGGTCTCCGTGTAGGTCCAGGTCCAGGTGACGCTGGTCGGGGCGACCGAGGTCGGTGCTCCGACCTCGATCTGCTGCGTCCCTCGAGGCGGCTGGGCCTCGTTCGAGCAGTCGCCCTTGAGGCTGTCGGTGCAGGTCACGATCGAGATGCCGCCGAAGCCGACGCTCAGGTCGCAGGCCGGTCCAGCGACCGATGTGCCGACCGAGTCGTAGACCTCGTCGCGCAGGTCATCGATGCCGGCGCCGTAGCTCATGACGACCTCGTGATAGAGGAGGTGCGTCCGGATCGACCAGCTGCCGCTGACCGAGCCGTCCGGGGCGATCACGATCGTTGCCGGTCCGCTGCCAGTGGAGGTCGCCAGCACGTTGCCGACGAGGTTGACGTTACCGATGTCGATCGTCTCGCGCGATGTGCTGGTGGCCGTGCCGGCGTAGGTCCCGGCCAGCGGATTGGGGCTGCAGGCACCCGACGGTGCCGGCGAGGGTGGCGCCGATGGCGTCGGCCGGGGCGACCCCTGATCGTGGAAGACGATGATCGCCACGCCCCGGCCGTGGGCGTCGAGCAGCGTGTTGATCCGGCTCTGGAGGCCGTCGAGATAGGGAGCGAAGAGGGCACCGACGTACGGTCGAAGGAGGCCCGGGATCGAGCCCAGGAGGGCGCTGCTGAGCTTGTCGCGGGCCTGCTGGACCTCCGGCCGGTGGACCGTGACCGGCATCTCGTCGAACTGGTTGCGCTGCTCGCCGGGTGGGTCGCCGCCCGGATCGACACTGGTCAGGAACGCCCAGCTGGCCCGGCCCGAGGCATCGGTCACGTCGGCCATCTTGTTGCCCTCGGTCGAGCTCAGCAGGGGATTGGCTGGTGCTTCGAGCGGACCCCAGACCAGGTCGGTGCCCTTGCTGTGGAAGTCGGGCAAGCTGATGTTGGCCGTTTCCGTGCAGTCCTTGAGGACCGCCGGCCAATCGGGCAGGTCGCCCGAGGTGACGGTCGCGGTGTAGGTCCCGGGCAGCGGGTCGGCCCCGAGCTTGAAGGTGGCGCCGCCGCCGGCTCCGGCCGCCTGGATCCGGATCGACTGGGGCATCAGGCTGGCGATCTGCATGGCCGCCGCCGAGATCGAGTCGGCGACGCTCCGGATCGTGCCCAGGACCGCGGTGTCGACCGCGTCGAGCAGGCCCTGGACGGCGGCCTGGGCCTTGTCGACCAGCCAGTTCCAGATGCCCTTGACGATCCGGACCGCCGGGCTGCCGACATCGGCCACCTTCAACGCAGCGAACAGGCCGGCGATTGCCCCGCGCACCCAGTTGGCGGTCTCGCTGCAGATCCCGCCGTCGTTCGCTTCGATTCCGTGCGCTCGGCCGGCGCCCACGGGGATAGCCAGCCTGGCCATCGGCAGGCTGGCCCGGATCGCCGCCGGGCTGACCTCGGGGCCGCCGCTCGGGGCCCCAGGCGACGTGTTGGCGTGGTCGGCGAGATCCGACGCGAACAGGACCAGGACGACGCCTGGAAACTCGGCCTGGGCCGGGACGAGGAGGTCCTCGCCGGCCATCAATGCCCGGGCCAGCGAGCCACCCGCGGTGTCGGCGGTGGCGACGTAGCCGGCGAGCAGCGCCGAGGTCGCCGGGAAGCCGCTGATCGTGCTCGGGATGGGGATGGCACCGTCGAGCTCATCGCCGCGGAAGCTGGCCCCGGCCCACACGCCGACGGCGAGCTCGTGGACCTGGAAGTCGAGCAGCCGGAACGGGCTGGCGGGCTGGGCAACGGGCCGCTCGGGCAACGCGCTGGTTGGATCGGCGTAGGTCCCGATGCCCGCGGCCGCGAGGCCGTCGACCAGGGCCGCCGTGGTGTCGGTGGTGTAGGCCGGGGCGAGAAGGCGGTCAGCGAGCGCCCAGGCGCCCGGATCGACCGTGCCCGTCGCGCCCTGGGGCAGGACGTGGCTGGTTGCGGCGGCGGCCGTGCCCGCCCCGGGGGCGGCCGACGCAGCCGGCGAGGCCCCGGCCGGCCCCCCGGGCGCGCAGCCGGCGGCGACGATCAGGGCGAAGAGGGCGACGACGACGACCAGGCGGTGCTGCTTCATGGCGGCACCTTGTGCCCGGCGGCTGACGAAACGCTGATGGCCGAGCGGGGCGGAGCCGTTGGCCTACAGCCAGTTGATCCGCCGCAGGAGGACCACCGCGATCCCGCCGAGCAGGATCGACGCGACGACCACGACCCAGAAGCCGGACGCCTCCTGGCCGGCCAGGGCGGGCCCGGCCTCGCTCATCCCGAACAGGCCGCCGATCGCGGCGATGCCGGCCAGGACGACGGTCACGCCGGTCAGCCGCTTCATGATCACCGACAGGTTGTTGTTGATCGTCGAGAGGTAGACCTCGAGGGTGCCGGCGGCCAGCTCGCGGAAGCTGTCGAACTCGTCAGTCAGCCGGATCAGGTGGTCGTAGACATCCCGGAAGTAGAAGACCTGGGCCTCACCGATCAGGTCGAACTCGCGGCTCGTCAGCAGGCTGAACACTTCCCGGGTGGGGGCGATCACGTGGCGCAGCGAGACGAGCTCGCCCTTCAGCCGGAAGACATGCTCCAGCGTGGCCGGGACGGCGTTGTTGACCACGTCGTCCTGCAGCCCGTCGATCTCATCGGCCAGGCCGTCGAAGACCGGGAAGTAGCCATCGACGATCGAGTCGACCAGGGCCCACAGCAGGAAGTCCGGGCCGCGCTCGAGGATCGCCTCGATGCCCATCTTCAGCTGGTGGGCCTGGCTCGGATCCCAGGCCGCCGGGTGGACCGACAGCAGGAACTGGCGGCCAAGGGCGAAGTCGATCTCGTGGCGCTCGGTCGTGGCCGACCGGGTCAGGGCGTACATCACGACATGGATGATCCCGTCGATCAGCTCGACCTTGGCCCGCTCGTTGCGCTCGATGATGTCGTCGGCGACCAGGGGATGGAGGCCGACCAGGGCCGCGACCCGCTCGACATCGGCCGGCTCCGGGTCGGTCAGGTCCAGCCACAGGCGGGTCGTGCCGTCGGCGATCAGGCCGGCGATCTGGGCCGGGTCATCGACCTGGACCGGTTTGCCGTCGCGGACGGCGTGCACGATCAGTCCGGCGATGGCCATCGCCCTAGCCTGAGATCTCGGCTCGTTCCGTGAACAGGGCGGTGAGCCCCAGGCCCAGGACGATCCAGATGCCAACGACCACCAGGGCCGTCGTCGGATCGATCACGGCCAGGGTCCGGCCGCCACCGGCACCACCGACCGCCGCATCCGTCTGGATGAGCGAGTTGGCGGCGTTGAACGGCAGGTACTTCACGATGTCCGGCAGGAAGGCCCCGGCGAACATCTCGGCGAAGTAGATGCCGATGCCTGCCCCGACCCCGGCCAGCTGGCTGCGGGCCAGGGTGGCCACCGTGAACCCGATTGCCCCGACCTCGATCAAGCCGTACCAGCCCCGCAGGAACTGCTCGGGCAGGTTGCCGAAGATCGAGGTGTCGCTGATCCCATCGGTCGGGATCCCGGCCAGCTTCGCGCCCACGAACGCAAGCAGGACGCCGGCAGCGAAGGCCACGAGCATGCCGATCCCTGCCACCAGGGCGATGCCGGCATAGGTCGTGAGCATGTACCGGCTCCGGCTCTCGCCCCGGGCGACGGACGTCTTGAGGGTGCCCCAGGTCCACTCCGAGCCGGCGATCGCGGCGGCGTAGGCCATCACGAACAGCCCGCCCAGGGCCAGCACGAACGACAGGATCAGGGCGTACGCGTCGGGGAAGGTCAGGAGCAGGCCGATCGCCTGGCCGTTCCCGCGCTGGAGCGTCTCCTTGTAGGTCGCCCCGGAGGCCAGGTAGATCAGGGCCATCAGCAGCAGCAGCAAGCCGAGCGTCAGCCAGGTCGCCAGCCGGCTGCGGAGCTTGCCCAGCGTGGAGATGAAGATCCTCACTGCCAGTTGCCTCCGACGACGGGCGTCGGGCCGCCGGCCTGCTGGGGCGCGGGGGAGGTCAGCTCGAGGAAGAGCGACTCGAGGTCGCTTCCGCTTTCCAGGCCGGATGCGAAGATGCCGGCCGAGGCGAGGGCCCGGTTGACCTCGGCCGCCCGAGCCGGCTCGATGGGCACCACCAGCCAGCCGGTCTCGGTCGCCGGGCCGGCCGGGCGGCCGTCATCCGAGCCGTCGTCCCGGGCCGCGATGCCGAGCGGCGCGAGCGCCGCGACCGCTCGATCAACCTCGCTGGCGGCCACCCGGACGCGGACCCGGCCTTCGGCACTGAGGAGGGTCTCGATCGGTCCTTCGCGGACCAGCTTGCCGGCGGCGATGATCCCGATCACATCGGCCAGCTGGCTGACCTCGCCCAGCAGGTGGCTCGAGATGAACACCGTCTTGCCGATCGAGGCCAGGTGGCGGAGGGTGTCGCGCATGGCCACGATCCCGGCCGGATCGAGGCCGTTGGCCGGCTCGTCGAGGAGCAGCAGCTTGGGGTCGTTGAGCAGGGCGCCGGCAATCCCCAGGCGCTGCTTCATGCCCAGCGAATAGGTCGACACCTTGTCGTTGCCGCGCTCCTTCAGACCGACGAGCTCGAGGACCTCCTCGACCCTCGTCTTCGGCGTCGGTGCCCCGCTCGCGGCAAGGGTCCGCAGGTTGGCCCGGCCCGAGAGATAGGGATAGAACGCCGGCGATTCGACGAGCGCGCCGACGTCGAACAGGCGCCGCCGGTCGCCCCGGCCGAACGGCCGGCCGAGCAGCTCGATCGAGCCGCCATCGGGATGGATCAGCCCGGTCAGCAGGCGCATCGTGGTCGTCTTGCCGGCGCCGTTCGGCCCGAGGAAGCCATAGACCACCCCGGATGGCACCGACAGGTCGAGCCCGGCCAGGGCCATGCGCGGCCCGTAGCGTTTCTGGAGTGACCGCGTCGCGAGCGCGAGCCCGTCGGTCGACGAGCCGGCCGGGGCGCTGCTCAGGGGATCGGCTCGAGGTCGATCGTCCGGACCTGGCGCGAGCGGCCGGCCTCGGTGCGCACGAGCGCCGTGGGGATCACCCCGCCGGAGAGCTTCTCGATGACGGCTGCCTCGCCGTTGTACAGGCCGCTGCCGATGATCCGGACCCGATCACCGACGGTGAGTCCTTCGCGGCCCTTCGTCGCGGACAGATTGATCGACGCGACGGTCGTTCGAATGATGGGCGGCGGCTCGATCCCCGGCAGGGGCGGCTTGACCGGGGCGGGCGGGCGGCGGTAGACGTTGCGGCGGGGCTTCGTGGCGATGGTTCGGGTACCTCACTGGCGGGACAGCCAATTCCGATCTTGCTGGCGCCGGCCGGGCCGGGCCGCCTGACACGATAGACCATCCGCATTTCGCACGAGCGTTGGCGGCTGTCCGGGAACCCGTGCATACTCGGGCGAGAGCGGCCGGCCGGCGTGTGGTCCGGCCACACGACTGAGGGTTCGATGACCAAGCACTCCAAGCGAGAGCGCGAGCGGCGCGCCCAGGAGACCGAGCGAGTCAACCAGATCCAGACTGCCTGGATCGGCAGCGTCCCGCCGGCCGTCGCCAAGGCCTTCGCGGCCGGCGTCGAGGCCGCTCGGGCGCGCGGACCGCACGTCCCGGCGCCCGACATGGCTCCCGGCACGATGCCCCGGCCTCCGCGCCCCGGCCACGAGCCCAAGGAGAAGCCGGAGCCGGCTCGCCCGCGTCGCAACGGCTGACGACCGGGACCGTCGCCCAGCGCGGTCTGGCTAGGGCTTGACCGCGCTCCAATGGGTGTAGATCCCGTTCGAGTCGCCGGGCGCCGTGTCGCCTGAGAAGACGTACAGCGGGAGCCCGTTGTAGGTCACCTGCAGCTGGCCGGAGTCGGCTCGGGTGATGGTGCCCAGGGTGCCGGTCACCCCGGCACCGCCGGTCGGCGCGGAGCCGGCCGGAACCGTCAGGGCGGGCCACGTCGTGATGCAGTCGTCGGTGGCGGTGCAGGCACTCGTGCCGCTGTTGGCCACGTCCTGGTCGAAGGCGTAGACCGTCATCCCGGTCGCCCCGGCGACCAGCAGGGTGCCGTTCGTGCCGACCGTCTGGGCCACGAGCGTGGGCGAGCCGGTGGGCTGAGCCGCGGCCGAGCAGGCGCCCAGGACGGCCGACAGGGCGAGGGCGGCGGCGAGGAGCAGGGTTCGACGAACCATTGGATGCCTCCAGGTGCTGGCGGGCTCCTTGCCCCACCACGGCCCGGACATGGGCGAATACGACGCCTGGCGCCGGACTGGTTTCCCGGGAGCCTCTGCTAGGCTCGCCGGGTGAGCGACGAGGCAGGACCCGCGCCCGACCCCGGGCGGCGCCGGATCCGCTACCCGCTGGACTGGCTGCTGGCCGTGATCGACGATCCAGGCCAGGCGACGGTCGCGGCTGCCGCGTTGCTGGCCGCCGGCTTCGACAGCCGCCACGTCAAGGTGCTCCATGGGGCGACCGCCGACGGCTCGCTGGCCGGCCTGCCGACGAGCAGCGGGCCGATCGGCCAGCTGATCCGGCTGATCCAGTTCATGTCGATGGACCAGACCCCCGACCTGCGCCTGTACGAGGCGGCCCTTGACGACGGCCGGGCCATCGTCGCCGTCCACGGCGGGTCGCGCGAGCGGCTGCTGGAGGCGCGCGACATCCTGGCCGTCCATGGCGCCCATTTCCAGAACCATTTCGGGCGCTATGCGACCGAGGAGTTCTCGCGCTGGCGTGGTCCCGAGCTGCATCCGCGCTGGTAGGGCCGGGCCGACCGGCGGTGCTCGGCTAGAGTCTCGGGATGCAGGTCTGCATCCTCGGTCCGCTGCTCATCCGCGACGGGCCGCTGGAGGTCGCGGCCGGCGGGCCCCTCCAGCGCCGGGTCCTGGCCCGCCTGGCGATGGACGCCGGCCGCCCGGTCGATCCCTCGGAGCTGGAGGCTGCCGTGTGGGGCGATGACCCACCGGCGGCTGCCCGGCACACGATCGCCTCGCACGTCTTCCGCCTGCGCCGGCTGGGCCTGGCCATCGACACGGCCGATGATCGGTACCTGCTCCGGACCCCGACCGACGTGGCCGAGGCCGAGCGCCTCGCCGTGGACGGCCGGCGGGCCCTCGAGCGGTCGGACCGGCCGTCCGCCGAATCCGCCTTCCGGGCCGCGCTGGACTACAGCCGGGGCCGGCCGCTGCTGGAGCTGGAGGACCTGCCCGAAGCGCGCATCGTCGCCACCCGCCTCGAGGAGCTGATCGAGGGACTCCAGGAGGAGCTCCTCGTCGTCGAGCTCGACGCCGGCCGGCC
>DATGGC010000186.1:0-12043 GCA_035308745.1 Candidatus Limnocylindrales bacterium
GATCAGGCCGGCCAGCCAGGCCACGATCCGCTTGCGCGGCACAGGCGTGTGGGGGTGGGCGGCGTCGACCGATCGGACGGCCCACAGGTAGCCGGCCGCGGCAAGGGCCAGGGGCAGCACGATGGTCGGGTCGAACGACCACAGGAAGAGGACCCCGGGCAAGGTCGGCGCGGGCGGCGGGCTGCCGCTGTGGGCCGCCACCGGGGCCGCCGCGAGCAGCCAGGCCAGGCCCCCGGCAAGGCCGACCAGCGGTCCGGCCAGACGGCCCCGGCTCAACGTTCGGGTCGGCGGAGTGGGGCGATCCGTGTCCTCAGCCATGGCCTCGCATTCTGCACCCGAACCGGCCGGATGAGGATCGGCGCAGCGACCGCCACGCGGGTATCATGGCCTCGGCGTTTTTCGGCAGGTGCGGGCCATCACGTGGCGTGCGCCCAGCGACTCCACGAGTGCCTCTGCACGCGATACCAGGACGAGGAAACCACCCTGATGTCGATCCCCAGGCCCCGGCTGCCACGTCCTGCGAGGAGCCTTGTCGCCCTCGCGGCCCTGGCCATGCTGCTGGCCGGGTGTGCCGCGCTCGAGCCGCCGGCAGCCGTCACCAGCCAGGGCCAGGACACCCGCAACCTGTACGACTTCGTGTTCATCATCGCGGTCGTCATCTTCTTCCTGGTCGAAGGTCTGATCGTCTTCGCCGTGATCCGCTACCGGCGCAAGCCGACGGACACCGAGCTGCCGCCCCAGATCCACGGCAACAGCGTCCTCGAGGTGATCTGGACGGTCATCCCGACCCTGCTGGTCGTGGTCATGTTCGTCTTCTCGTGGCAGACCCTGAACAAGGTCGACGCGGTCTCACCGACGCCGGCGCTGACGGTTCGGGCGGTCGCCGCCCAGTTCCAGTGGCAGTTCGACTACCTCGCCCCGGACGGCCAGACCGTCCAGTTCACCCAGCAGGCGCCCGAGCTCGACCTGCCGGTGGGCGTCGACGTCCACGTGATCCTGCGCTCGAAGGACGTGATCCACGCCTTCTACGTCCCGAAGTTTCTGTTCAAGCGCGACGTCGTGCCGGGGCGTGACAATAACTTCGACTTCACGATCGATCCGGCCGACGTGAACCAGACCTTCCGGGGCCAGTGCGCCGAGTTCTGCGGCACGTTCCACAGCACGATGCTGTTCTCGGTCAAGGCCCTCTCACCGGCGGACTTCCAGACCTGGCTCACGCAGCAGATCGCCACCGCCGCGGCGACTCCGCCGCCGGCGCCCTCGGCCAGCGCCGGCGCGGCCGAGACGACGCTCGAGCTGACAGCCCACAACATCAGCTACGACCAGGCCACCCTGAGCGCGCCGGCGGGCCAGCCGTTCATCCTCAAGTTCACCAACAACGATCCCGGCGTGAGCCACAACGTGGCGATCACCGACAGCAACGGCCAGCAGGTCTTCAAGGGCGAGATCTTCAGCGGTCCCGACAGTCGTCAATATCCGATCCCCGCCCTGCCGGCCGGGACGTACACCTTTGCCTGCTCGGTGCATCCGCAGATGACCGGCACGCTGACGGTCCACTAAGGAGCTTCGATGGCGACCACCACGCTGCGGACGACGTCGGGCTACCGGAGTGGCCTGTACGACTGGCTGACGACCACCGACCACAAGAAGATCGGGATCCTGTATCTCGCCAACTCGATCCTGATGTTCCTGATCGGAGGCCTGTTCGCCCTCCTCGTGCGGGTCGAGCTGGCCCAGCCCGGGCTCCAGTTCCTGACCGACGCCCAGTACAACCAGGCGTTCACGATCCACGCCTCGCTGATGCTGTTCCTGTTCGTGATCCCGGTCCTGGCCGGCTTCGGCAACTACATCGTGCCGTTGATGATCGGCGCCCCGGACATGGCCTTCCCCCGGATCAACGCCTTCTCGTTCTGGCTGCTGCCGCTGGCCGCGATCGTGATGCTGTCGGGCTTCGCGACGGGCGGCGGCGCCGCAGCCGCCGGCTGGACCGAGTACAGCCCGCTGGCCCAGGCCAAGTACGAAGGCGTGGGGACCGACCTGTGGATCGTGGCCCTGCTGCTGATCGGGACGAGCTCGATCCTGGGCTCGATCAACTTCATCGTCACGATCTTCAAGATGCGGGCGCCGGGGATGACCCTGCTCCGGATGCCGATCATGGTCTGGACGATGCTGGTCACCAGCATCCTGGTCCTGATGGCCACCCCGGTCCTGACCAGTGCCCTGATCATGCTGTTCATCGACCGCAACCTGGGTGGCCACTTCTTCGACCCGGCCAACGGCGGCAACGCGATCCTGTGGCAGAACACCTTCTGGTTCTACTCGCACCCGGCGGTCTACATCATGATCCTGCCGGCGATGGGGATCATCAGCGAGGTCCTGCCGGTCTTCAGTCGCAAGCCGCTCTTCGGCTACAAGGCGTTCGTGTTCGCGACCGCCGCGATCGGCGCCCTGGGCTTCTCGGTGTGGGCCCACCACATGTTCACGACCGGGGCGGTCTACCTGCCCTTCTTCAGCTTCATGACCTTCCTGATCGCGATCCCCACCGGGGTCAAGTTCTTCAACTGGATCGCCACCATGTTCCGCGGCCAGCTGACCTTCTCGACGCCCCTCCTGTACGCGATCGGCTTCCTGACGATGTTCCTGATCGGCGGGATCAACGGCGCGTTCAGCGCCGCGGTGCCGGTCGACTTCGCCCTCCACGACACGTACTGGGTCGTGGCCCACATCCATTACGTGCTCTTCGGCGGCTCGGTCTTCGCCGTCTTCGCCGGCCTGTATTACTGGTGGCCGAAGATGTTCGGGCGGAGGCTCAACGAGACGCTGGGCAAGATCCAGTTCGTGTTCATGTTCATCGGCTTCAACCTGACCTTCTTCCCGATGCACATCCTGGGCCTGAGCGGGATGCCCCGGCGGATCGCCGACTACGACCCGAATGCCGGCTGGAACGACCTGAACCTGCTGGCCACGATCGGCGGCTTCACGATCGCGTTCAGCATCCTGCCGTTCCTGTGGAACGTGTTCATCACCCTGCGCAGCGGTGAGCCGGCCGGCGACGACCCGTGGGAGGGCAACACCCTCGAGTGGGCGACGTCCTCGCCGCCGCCGCCCTACAACTTCGACCGGCTGCCCGAGATCCGCTCGGAGCGGCCCGTCTTCGACGCCCGCCATGGGACGACCCACGCGTGAGCGCCAACCCGCTGGCCCTCCAGATCAGCGACCACGACAGCGACCACGACGCGGCCGGAGGCCACGCCGAGGAGGGGATCAGCAACGTCATCCTGGGGATGATCCTGTTCATCTGCTCCGAGGTGATGTTCTTCGCCGGGCTGTTCGCGGCCTACTTCAATGTCCGGGCCAATGCCCCGATCTGGCCGCCGGAGGGCAACGAGCACTTCCACGTCGCCAACGAGATCGCCCTGCCGCTGATCATCACGACCCTCCTGATCATCAGCTCGTTCACCTGCCAGCTGGGCGTCTGGTCGATCCGCAAGGGCGACCGGCAGGGGCTGATCCGGAACATCGCGGTGACCCTGGTCCTGGGCGTGATCTTCCTGATCGGCCAGGGCTACGACTACACCCAGCTCGGCTTCACCCTCGCCGACGGGACCTTCGGGACCACGTTCTTCACCCTGACCGGCTTCCATGGCGCCCACGTCCTGGGCGGCGTGATCATGCTCAGCGTCGTCCTGTACCGGTCGATGGCCGGCCAGTTCTCGAGCAAGCACCACGACATGGTCGAGGCGGTCTCGCTCTACTGGCACTTCGTCGACGTGGTCTGGATCGTGCTCTTCTCGCTGCTCTACCTCGTCCCCACGGGAAGCTGAGGGAGACCCCGATGCACCCAATCCCACGGCCGCGCCTGGCGATCTTCACCGGCGTGCTGTTCGCCGTCGTCGGGCTGATCTACTACCTGGTCAGCCACGACATCGGGGGAGCGTCGCTGGAGGCCATCCTGGGCATCGCGATGAGCTTGATGTTCTACGTCCTGATGACCGGTTCCCCGCGGGGCTGACCGCGCCAGCCGTGCCAAGCAGTCAACGCTGATGGACCAGATCTGGACCTCGATCCTGGGCTTCATCACCCAGTTCGTGTCGCCCGACTGGGGCAAGCTGATCGGGTTGATCCCGCTCGGGCTGTTCGGCCTCGTGGGCCTGTACATCCTGTGGCTGATGCGCAAGCTGTTCACGCTGGGGCCGGCCGAGCGCGGTGGCCGGCCGGCCGACCCGACCCCGCCCGACGGGATCCACATGCCGGGACCCTCGTTCGCCCCGATCTTCGGGGCGGTGGGCCTGGCCCTGGTCGTCTTCGGGCTCGTCTTCCGGGGTGCGATCACGGCCCTCGGGCTGGTGGCGCTGGTCCTGGCCCTCGTCTACTGGCTGCGCGAGGGGATGCGCGACTACGACCATGTCGAGCAGACCGCGGTGACCCTGCCGGCGGTCATCAGCGACGGTCCGCCGCCCGGCGTCCACATGCCCGGCCCCTCGTTCCGGCCGATCCTGGGTGGGCTGTCGATGATGGTCATCATGTTCGGGCTGGTCTTCGGCCTGCCCCTCCTGGCGGCCGGGGTCGTGATGCTCGTGACCACCCTGCTGGGCTGGCTCCACGACGCCCGGACGGAGTACGGCCTGGTGGTCGAGGCCGACCAGACCGGCCATCCCCGGAACGCCCCGGCGCCGCACTACCCGACCGGCACGCTGACCTTCTTCGGGGTCATCGTGATCGCAGCCCTGCTCGTCAACTATGGGATCATCCCGCCGGCCGACGCGAACGGCGGCTCGGCCCAGAGCAGCAGCGGGCCCACGGCCAGCGGCGGCGCGGCCCCAAGCGGCGGCTCCGCCGGTGGCGGCGCCGGGCCGAGCCTGCCGGCCGCCGACGTCACGATCGTGGCCCAGAATATCGCCTACGTCACGACCTCTGCCAGCGCGCCGGCCGGCAAGGCGTTCACCATCGCCTTCAACAACGAGGATGCCGGCACGCCCCATAACGTCTCGATCCATACCGGCGGAGCCGGAGGCAACCAGGTCTTCCTGGGCAAGATCGTGACCGGCCCGATCGTCGTGGTCTATGACGTGCCGGCCCTGCCAGCCGGCTCGTACACGTACGTCTGCTCGGTTCATGCCAACATGACCGGGACCCTGACCGTCAAGTAAGCGGCGGTTCCATGGATCTCCCGGCAGCCGGCCGGTCGCGCGCCGCCCGGGTCGTCGTGCTCCTCAGCCTGATCGTGATCGTCGGCCTGGGCGCGTGGGCGATCAACGGCAGCCGGGCGGGCTGCCAATCGCCCGAACCGGTCGGGGCCACCAAGGACGAGCCCGGCCAGGCCGCCCCACCCGTGCTGGGCACGACCCTGGCCGGACTGCCGTTTGACCTGGCCGCCGACCGGGGCAAGCCCGTGATCGTCAACTTCTGGGCGTCGTGGTGCGGACCGTGCCAGGCCGAGTTCCCGTTGTTCGAGGCCGCGGTCGCCGGCCATGCCGCCTCGGGCCTGACCCTCGTCGGGGTCGTCTACCAGGACACCGCGGCGGCGGCCCAGTCGTTCGTGACCAGCCACGGCGCGACCTGGGCGAACGTCCTGGACCCGTGCGGCTCGATCGCCGCCGCCTACACGGTCGTCGCCCCGCCGCAGACCTACTTCATCGATGCCGGCGGGGTCCTCCGCTCGCGCCAGATCGGCCAGATCACCCAGGCGGACCTCGACCGGCAGCTCGCCGCGATCCTGCCATGACATCGAGCGCCACAGGGAGCGCGGGTGGCCCCGACGCGCCCGCCATCTCGGTCAGCGGGCTGCGCAAGGGCTATGCCGGCCGGGCGGTCGTCGACGGGCTCGACTTCTCGGTCCGGACCGGCGACGTCTTCGCGATCCTCGGCCCGAACGGGGCGGGCAAGACGACCACGGTCGAGATCCTCGAGGGCTATCGCCGCCGCGATGGCGGCGAGGTCCGCGTCCTGGGCCTCGACCCGGCCACGGCCGGCGCCGAGCTCCGCGGCCGGGTCGGGCTGATGCTCCAGGGTGGCGGGATCTATCCCCAGGCCCGGCCGCGGGAGCTCCTGCGCCTGTACGCCCGCTTCTACCGCAATCCCCGGGATCCCGATGCGCTGCTCGAGCAGGCGGGCCTGGCCAAGTCCGCCGGGACCCGCTACAAGGTGCTGTCGGGCGGCCAGAAGCAGCGCCTCGGGCTGGCCCTCGCGCTCCTGGGCCGGCCCGAGGTCGCCATCCTGGACGAGCCGACCGCGGGCATGGACCCGGCCGCCAAGGCGTCGACCCGGGACCTGATCGCCGGCCTGCGCGCCGAGGGCACGACCGTCCTGCTGACCACCCACGAGCTGGCCGACGTGGAGCGCCTGGCCGACCAGATCGCGATCATCGACCGGGGCCGGATCGTGGCCGCCGGTACCCCGGCCGAGCTCGCCGCCGGCGCTGTGCCGCGCCTTCGGGTGCGCTTCGCACAGGCCCTCGAGCCGGCCGACCTGGCCCGGCTCGCCTCGGCACTCGGCGGCGGGCCGATCTCCGCGGATGGCGGCGCGGGCGGCTACCGCGTCGAGGAGCCGGCGTCGAGCCCGGCCCTCGTGGCGGCGCTGTCGAGCTGGTGCGCCGAGCGGGGCCTGCTGATTGCCGAGCTGCGCACGACCGGGGCCACGCTCGAGGAGCGCTACCTGGCCCTGACCGGGGACCGAACGCCCGATGCCTGAGGCGAACGGCGCCCCGCCGCTCCAGTCGACGCTCGCCCAGCTCGGGATGGAGCTGCGGCTGACCGCCCGGCGCGGCGAGAACCTGTTCGTGATCGTGATCCTGCCACTGATCCTGATGGTCTTCTTCGCGCTCGTCCCGGCGCTGACGCCCAACACGCCCAAGCCCATCGACTTCCTGCTGCCCGGGATCCTGGCCCTGGCGATCATCTCGACGAGCCTGGTCAACCTGTCGATTGCCACCGCGTTCGAGCGGTCGTACGGCGTCCTGAAGCGGCTGGGTGGCTCGCCCCTGCCGCGGGCCGGATTGATCGCGGCCAAGATCGGGGCGGTCCTCGTGGTCGAGGTCCTCCAGGTCGTGCTCCTCGGGGCGGTGGCGGTGGCCTTCTTCGGCTGGGCGCCGGGCGTCGGCTGGTCGCCGATCGTCGTCCTGCTCGCCTTCGGGCTGGGGACCCTCACCTTCGCCGGGCTGGGCCTGTTGATGGCCGGCACGCTCCGGGCCGAAGGCACGCTGGCGGCGGCCAACGGCCTGTTCCTGGTCTTCCTGCTGCTGGGCGGGGTGATCCTGCCGATCGACCACCTGCCGGGCTTCCTGGCCGACCTGGCCCGGGTCCTGCCGGCCAGTGCCCTGTCCGACGCCGACCGGATCGGGCTCGGCTCGGCGATCGGCGATCCCCTGCCGCCACTCCTCGTGCTCGCGGCCTGGGGGATCGTCGCGTCGGTGCTGGCCGCTCGCTCGTTCCGCTGGGAGTAGGCCGCGGGCTGGCCCCGGACAAAGAGGAACCCCGGGTGGTCGGGACCCGGGGTTCAGGGATATGCGAAGAACGTGCTGCTCATGCTATCCCGGATGAAGCTGACTGTCGAGCGGGGCCCGGGGCGCGCGGCCCCGAACCCCGCCGATGGACCTACTTGACGGCTTCGATCGTGCCCATCAGGCCGTGGGCCTCGTCGGCGATTCCGGCCGTGAACACGAGCGTCGTCGGGCTGCCCGCAACGCCGTCACCGAAGCGCAGGCCCCACAGCCCGTTGATCGCGATGACGTTGCCGTCCTCGTTCTTGAGCTGTCCCAGGAAGCGACCCGAGAACGGGTTGTAGGCGTTGATCGTCCCGTCGCCGAAGTTGCCGACCAGGAGATCGCCCGAGAACCGGCCGAAGCCGGCCGGTGCGAGGGCCAGGCCCCACGGCGAGTTCAGCGCACCGCGTGACACGAGGCGCTGGAGGAGATGGCCATGGAGGTCGAAGACGTCAATGAAGCCGTGGCCGGCTCCGGCGACGTCGTCGTGCTTTGCGGCGTCCTGCTTGGCGTAGGTCACGAACAGGCGGTTGCCGATGTTCTGGATGTTGAACGGCGCGTATCCCGCCGGCAGGCTCGGGTCGCTGAAATTGCCACTCCGGTGGACCAGCTGGTAGGAGCCGTTGAAGACATCGATCGTGCCGGCGTGAAAGTTTGCCGCGTACAGGAAGTCGCCATGGCTGCCGGTGCTGATGGCCAGGCCCTTGTAGACGGCATCCGGAACGGTCACCCCGACCTGCGCCGACGTCGACGGCGCGGGCGGCGGGACAGCCGGGTTCCAGCCGGTGATCGAGCCCGACTCGGACGCGAAGATGAACGGCGGCACGCCATGAGCGGTGCCATTCGAGACGCCGAACTCCGTGCTGGGATTGAAGACCTGACCGGTCGGCTCGCCGTTGGGAATGCCCACGACGAGGGCGGACGGGAGGAGCGGGCTGCCGGCGATCCCGCCGCTGTACAGGGTGGTCACGTCGGTCCCGTTGTCGGACACCCAGATGGGCGTCGTCGGCCCGGCGGCCATGCCCCATGGATTGACCAGGTTGGGATCCGTGTTCCGGGCGACCCCCGGAATGTCCGACAAGAGGTTCGTCTGGCGATACTCATTCTTGCCGCGGTGATCGGGGCTGACCGCGACAGCGGCCGTCAGCCCACCTGACGATCCAGCCCGATTGGCCTGCGCGGCGACGGCACCGGGCAGGGCCACCGAGGCCACCAGGGCGGCCGCGGCAGCCAGTGCGCCGATCCGGCGCCTCGATACGATCGGAAGGCGGGCGACGACCGTCGTCGGGCGGTCATCTCGACGAGGGGACTGCTCTCGCATCGCGTTGTCCTCCAGGTGTCAGGCCAGACAGGTCGCTGGCGGTACGACCTGATACGGCCCTCGCGGCGATGCGGTTTGGCGGGGTCTGGGCCCAGGAGGGGCGGATCGGTGCGATCTGGAGCCTGGCCCGAACAGCGAAAAACCGGCCTTTCAGCCGGTTTCCACGCGTCGGTCTTGGTTGCGGGGGGCGGATTCGAACCGCCGACCTTCGGGTTATGAGCCCGACGAGCTGCCGCTGCTCCACCCCGCGGCCTTCACTATAGCACAGGGCCCCCAACGGCCCCTTCGGGCCGGGCCTCACGGGCGGTCTGGCGGCGCGCGGCCAGGTCCAGGATGGCCCGGGCGCCGACGACCATGCTCAGGCTCAGCGCAACCGCTCCGGTGAAGCTGGAGAACCAGAACGGCAGGCGCAGGTCGAACGTGGCCAGCCAGCCGGCGATCACCGACGAGAGGATGAAGCCGACCGTGCCGGCGGCTCCGAACAGGCCCTGGGCCGTGGCCGAGCGGCCCGCCGGGCTGGCCGCCGAGACGATCGCGTAGAGCGCCGGGTAGGCGATCGCGATCCCCGCCGACTCGAACAGGATGATCGGGATCGCCAACCGCACATCGGGCATCACCGTGTACAGGACCGCGGCGATCGACGGCGCCAGCGAGCCCAGGATGATGAACAGGAGGCTGCCCCGCCGGTCGACGACGCGGCCCGCCCAGGGCGACAGCAGAATCATCGGCACAGCGAACATCGCAAATGTCGCCCCGATCAGGTCGAGGCCCGCCCCGCGCGAGGTCAGGAACAGGCTCCAGGCGACCTCGTAGGTGCCCGTCGCGAAGTTGCTGCCCAGGTTGACCACGATCGCCACGATCAGCAGCCGATTCACCAGGCGGACCGGGCGGCCGGCGTCGTCCAGGGCGATCTCGCCGTCGCGGGCGCGTCCATCGGCGGTCGCGGCCATCTCGCCGACGCCCTCCGACGGAACCGTGGTGCCCGCCCGGCTGCGCGGCCGCTCGTGGATCAGGGCCAGCACCGCCAGGCCGGCGAGCGCCGTCGCGATCCCGCAGAAGACGAACACGAAGCCGTCCGAATGGGTGGCGTAGGCACCGAGCCCGCCGATCGCCGGGCCGAACAGGAGGCCGCCCATCTGGGCCGCGCTGTACAGGCCGAATGCCTCGCCCTGGCGGTCGGCCGGCGTGGCGTCGACGAGGAAGCCTCGGGCGGCCGGATCGTAGACGGCGGTTGCCGCGCCGGTCAGGGCCCGGATCACGAGGAAGGGCACGATCCCGTAGCTCACCAGGTTGAGCGGGATCAGGCCGGCGGTGACGATCAGGGCGATGACCATCAGCGGCTTGCGCCGGGTCCGGTCGGCGATCCAGCCGAAGACCGGTTCGAAGACCAGCCGGGCCGCCGGCCAGGCGGCGACGACCAGGCCCAGGTTGGCGAGGTCGACGCCGTGGTGGGTGGTGTACAGGGGCAGCACGGGCAGGAGCGCTCCGAAGCCGACCCACAGGATGAATTCGGCCAGCAGGAGTGGCAGGATCGGGCCCCAGCGGACCAGCCAGGCGCTGCTCTGGGGCTCGGCGGACGGTGTCATGCGATCGGGCTCGTGCGGTGCAGACGACCATCGTACGGGCTCGGTCGGGGCGGCCTGGCCACGTTGCGGCCGGCGAGCCCGGCCTGGGGTCCGCACGTCCCGGGCGCTGGTCCATGCTGCCGAAACGGTGCTGCCTGGGTGTGGCGGCCCGGGCGCCAGCGGCCCGCGGGCGGCGGGCGCAGCCCTATGCTGGCGACATGCTCATCGGTCCCGAGATCCTGGTCGTCGCGATCCTCGTCGCGCTGATCGCGCTCGTCCCGACGCGCCGCCTGCAGCGCCTCGGCTGGCCGACCAGCTGGCTGCGGACGTTCTGGATCGTGTTCGTGGTGTGCGGTCTGATCCTGGGCGAGGTGCCTTCGTCGGCACGGCTGCTGGTGCCCGGGCTGTTGATCGCCGGGATCCTGCCCTACGTCGCCGGCGGGCTGCTGAGCCGCGCCGCCCGCCGCCGCGGCCCCTGACCGCGGCCGGTGCCCGGGCGCTGACGATTCGGCGAGCAGTGCTGGTGAGCCGTCTGGGATTCGAACCCAGGACCAATCGCTTAAAAGGCGACTGCTCTAACCGCTGAGCTAACGGCCCTCCGGGCGAGTCTAGCAATCCAAGGCGTCATCCGGCCGTGCTTGCTACGATCGAGCCGTGACCGACTTCTACACGATCGACCGGGCCAATGAGCGGATCGAGACGCTCGAGCCGATCCTCGCCCAGCTCCGGGCGCAACGGGACGAGCTGCGCGAGCTGAAGGCTGCCTTCGACGCAACCGAGGCCGGCCCCGAGCACGAGCGACTCCGCCTCCGGATGCAGGGCGTGATCGACCAGATGCAGGCCGGCGTCGTCCGGATCGACGGCTGGAAGGTCACCCTGCGCGACATCGAGACGGGCCTCGTCGATTTTCCGGCGCTCGTCTCGGGCCGCCAGGTCTGGCTGTGCTGGCGCCTGGGCGAGTCCGACGTCGCCTGGTGGCACGAGCTCGACGCGGGCGTTGCCGGTCGGCAGCCCCTGATGGAGCTGAGGTAATCGCATGAGCTTCCCGCCCTCGGTGCCCTCGATCGACCCGGCCGAAGCCGAGCGACGCCTGCGCGACGGCGATCCCGACGGTCGCAAGCCGCTCCTGGTCGACGTCCGGAACCTCGACGAGTTCATCGAGGCGCGGGTCGCCGGCGCGAAGTTCATCCCGCTGCCCGAATTCGGCGCCCGCTTCGAGGAGCTCCCCCGCGACCGGCCGCTCTTCCTGTTCTGCCGGTCGGGATCCCGCTCGGCGGCCGCGACGGCGCACCTGGTGCGCGAGGGCTGGACCGACGTCAGCAACGTGACCGGCGGCCTGATCGGCTGGCAGTGGGCCAAGCTGCCGCTGGTCGAAGGCCCGCTCGCACCCGGCGAGGGCAGCTAGGGCCCGACGTCCGAGGCGTTAGCGCATCGGGTCCGCAGGACAGCCACCAGCGCCGGGTTGTCCAGGTGGGATGGGCACGGCACACTCGCTCGTCGTGGTTTGGAGGATCGTGGCGTGGCCTGACGTGTCGAGCACCGTCAGGTAGAAGACGCCGGCGGCCACGAACAGCACGATCCCCGCCAGGAAGATGCCAAGTGCTCGCATGATGGCCTCAGCCTATGCCTTCGAGCCAGGTCCTGACAGATTTCACCTGGAGCCGCCGGATGGTCGCT
>DATGGC010000187.1:0-3742 GCA_035308745.1 Candidatus Limnocylindrales bacterium
CCAGCCAGCTCGGCGACCGTGAGCACGTCGCCCTTGGCGTTCCGACCGTCGATCACCAGGCTGAGCGTCTCCTGGCTCAGGGCCACGAGCGCCTCGGCGACCGCCCGGCGCGCGGTCGCCGGCTTGGCGCTCACGTCGACCATCCGCGGCCGGCCGGCCCGGTCCACGTGGGTCAGGCGGCGCCGCTCGGTGCGCAGCGGCGGTTTGCGATCCATGGCGATTCTCCGATCGGGCGGCGGATGGCGGGCGATTTGGTTCAGGTCAGCGGTCGAGCCAGAAGACCTCGACGTCGGCTCCCGGCGGAACGTCGTCGAGCGCTTCGGGCACAGCCGCCAGCGCATCGGCTGCGGCCAGCGTACTCAGGACGTGGCTGCCCTGTCCGGCCCCGGCCCGCGCCCCGGCGAGGTGGACGAGCAGGCGGCCGTCCGGATCGCGGGCCGGGGCGCCATTCGGGCGGCGCTCGACCTCGACCCGCAGGTAGGCCCGCCGGCCGAGGCTCTTGGACACCGGCTCGACCAGGATCCCCGGCTCCGACGGCCGGAGGAGCTCGGTCAGGCCGGCCAGCCGGCGCAGGGCCGGGCGGACGAAGAGCTCGAAGGTCACGAAGCTCGATACGGGGTTGCCCGGCAGCCCGAAGAGGAGGACCGCGTGGCCGTCCTCGCGCCGGGCGGTGCCGAACGCAAAGGGCTTGCCGGGCTGGACGGCGACCCGCCAAAGCTCGATCGAGCCAACCGCCTCGAAGGCCGAGCGGACCACGTCATAGGGCCCCAGCGAGACACCGCCGCTCACGATCACGACGTCAGCCTCGGCGATCCCCCGCCGAAGGCGCTCGACCACGTCCTCGAGCCGATCGCGGGCGATCCCCAGGTCGATCGTGGCCGCGCCGGCCGCGCTGGCCAGGGCCCGCAGCCCGGGCCCGTTCGCGTCCGGGATCGCGCTCTCGGCAAGGGCCGATCCGGCCGGCCGGATCTCATCGCCGGTCGCCAGCACGCCCACGATCGGCCGGCGATGGACCGCGATCATGGCCACGCCACTGCCGGCCACCAGCCCGACGGCCGCTGGTCCGAGGCGAACGCCCGGGACGAGCACGACCGAGCCAGCCGCCAGGTCGCTCCCCCGTCGCCGGATCGAGGCGCCGACCGGAACCGGGGCGTGGACCTCGACTCCGGCCGGGATCCCGCCCGGTGCCTGGTGGCCGCGCCCCGCGGCCGGCCGGCCATCTACCCCGAGCGGCGTGGTCAGCTCGACCTGGACCACTGCGTCGGCACCGGCCGGCAGGGGCGCTCCGGTCGCGATCCGGATCGCCGTGCCCGGCTCCTGGAGGACGCCGCCCTGGCCACCGGCCGCCGCCTCGCCGACGACCGTGAGGACGACCGGCGACGACTCGCCGGCGCGGGCGATCTCGGCGGCCCGCAGGGCGTAGCCGTCCATCGCGCTGTTGTCCCAGGGCGGCAGGTCGGTGGTCGCCCGGACCTCGGCCGCGGCGACCCGCCCGAGGGCGGCCTCGATCGGCAGGGTCTCGGCGGGCAGCGGTCCGCTGATGGCCTCGAGGACCCGGCCCCGGGCCACCTCGACCGACAGCATCGGGTCGTCCTGGTCGAAGCCTGCCCGGGCGGCCTTTGGGTCGCTCATCCGGCGTCGCCGGCACGCGGTCTGGCGATGAACGCGACCAGCCCGCAAAGGGCCAGGATCACGGCGCCCAGGAGGAGCGACGTCTCGAACCAGAACTGGTCGGGAAAGAGCTGGATCAGCTTGGAGCTCGCATCGAAATCGAACGAGCCGGCCGGGAAGAAGAGCTCGTGGAAGACCTGGAAGACCGTGTCGAAGGCGACGGCCGCGATCGCCCCGAGGATCACGATCAGGATCGCCAGCAGGATCGCTCCCGAGCGGACAGCGCGTCGGAACCAGGCCCGCCCGCGCGAGTAGATGCCGATGTTGACCAGGATCAGGATGGCCAGCACGGCGACCGCCCCGAACGCGAAGAACACGTTCCTGACATCGACCATGTGAGCCCGCTCGCGCACCCCCAGGACCTCCTGGCCGTTGACCGCGACGGCAAAGTTGGGCGGGCCGAAGGCCAGGTCATGGAGGATCGAGTTGGTGACCGTATGGACCGTCGCCGGGTCGAAGCCGGTCAGGGCCGCGGCCCCGGTCCGGTCCTGCTCGAAGCCGACCCAGGCCGGGTTGAGGAAGACGAGGATGGCCAGGGCGACGATCGTGATCATCACGGTCAGTCCGGCGAGGAGCCCGAGGATCGTCCGGGCAGGTCCGGGGTTCACGCCGTCATCCTAGCCGCTCGATCCGGCGAGCCCGCCGGCGCGGCTGGTTCCTGCTCGATCGGGGGCTATTCCTCCTCGAGCGTCCGGGCCTGGTCCCACCAGCCCTCGGCCCGCAGGTCGTCGATCGGCTCCATCCGGAGCTGCTGGGCCGGCCGGACCAGACGACCCTTGAACGTATCGAGGTCGAGGTCGACGATCCCCTTCAGGCCGCGGATCCCGGCCTGGATCAGGAGCCGGTGCTCGGCCGGACCGAAGCTGGCCAGGTTGAGCATCAGGGCCTCGTCGCGCCAGGTGGCGACGTCGTTGATCGTCGCTCCGAGGTGGTCGGCCAGGGTCTGGCGCCGGGTGGGCGTCTCGGACACTTCGAGCAGGATCCCGGTGGTGAAGACGCCCTGCTTCTCGAGCCGGTCGAGGTACACGGGCTCGATCCGGGTCAGCTCATCGATCGGCGGCACGGCAGCGGTCAACCTCCGGGTCAGTTGGTCCGCCGAGTATCGCCGATTCGCGGCCGCCCCGGCGTGGCTCAGCCGGCACCGAGGGCCAGGGCGCCCGTGCCGGCGATTCTCATCCAGTTCTCATGACTCCCAGGGTCATACTCAATCCGCCCAAACCGTCAGCGCAGATTCAGCGATCGAGCCGCGGAGGTCTGGGCACATGGGGTCCCCCGAACAGGACCGACTCATGGTGGAGCGGCTGTATGCCGCGTGGCAGCGGGCCGAGAAGCGCTCCCGTGAGGTTCCGCCGGGCACGCCCGAGTACGAGGAACGCCTGGCCGGCGTCAACCAGATCTGGGAGGCCTACGAGCAGGCCCTGGCCCGGGCCGTGGGCCGCGGTTCCTTGAAGAAGACCTGACCCGACCGCGGTCCAGCGGACTCGCTGGCTCAGGCCCTCCGTGCCGGCTGGCCGCCCGCTCGCTGGAGGACGTAGTGGGCCATGATCTGGCGGACCTCCCGGCGGCCCAACGTTGGGTCGGCCGCCAGCTCGTGGCGGACCCGGGCCACCATGTCGGTGCGCCGTTCGACGTCCCCGTGCGGCCGCATGCTGTCGAGGGCGACGGCGATCCGGGTGGCGCTTTCCACCGTCGGCCGGCGCTCGCCGCGGAGGAGCCGCGAGATCGTTGACCGGCTGAGCCCGGTCAGCCGCGCCAACCTGGCCGGGCTCAGCCGCAGCTGCGCGAGCTCGGACGTGAGCCAGCAGTCAAAGGCCGGCTCGACGGCGGTGAAGCCATCGGTCGGTGTGGCCGCGGCATGCTCGTCCATCCCTTCTCCCATCGCTAGCGGATCAGCTGGACGCCGATCGACTTGTTGTTGCCCGAGCCTCCACCAACGCCGGGTCCGATCGTCCCGCTGCTCTCGATCCGGACGAACCGCCCGACCAGGCACGACGTGGCCCCGTTGCCGGTGTCACAGACCGAGCTGTTGTTGCCGTTCGTGTAGGCGCCATACGGGGCCCCGGCCGCAACG
>DATGGC010000188.1:0-9924 GCA_035308745.1 Candidatus Limnocylindrales bacterium
CGTAGCCCACGGCGTCGATCAGGTAGCGGGCCCGGATCAGCAGCAGCAGCTGGCCCAGGTTGAGCTCGGGAATCAGGACCCGGCGGTAGCTCGCGAGCACCTCGCCGAGGTTCTTTGGGAACGGGTTGAGATGGCGCAGGTGGGCGTGGGCGACAGCCTGGCCGTCGGCCCCCAGCCGCTCGACGGCGCTCCGGATGGAGCCGTAGGTCGAGCCCCAGCCGAGGATGAGCAGGTCGCCCCGCTCGGGCCCGTAGACCTCGAGGTCGGGGATGTCGTTGGCGATCCCGGCGATCTTGGCCGCCCGGAGCGTCTGCATCCGGTGGTGGTTGTCGGGGTCGTAGCTCACGTTGCCGGTGATATCGGCCTTCTCCAGGCCGCCGATCCGATGCTCGAGCCCGGGTGTCCCGGGCACGGCCCACGGCCGAGCGAGGGTGACCGGGTCGCGGCTGTAGGGATGGAAGCCGGCCCGCTCGGTCTGGCCGGGGACCGAGATGTCGGGCAGGTCGTCCACGTTGGGCAGCCGCCACGGCTCGGCGCCGGTGGCCAGGAAGGCGTCCGACAGGTAGACCACCGGGGTCATGTACTTGAGCGCCAGGCGGACCGCCTCGAACGCGACATCGAAGCAGTCGGCCGGCGTCGAGGGTGCGACGACGGGGATCGGCGAGTCACCGTTGCGGCCGTAGAGGACCTGGAGCAGGTCGGCCTGCTCGGTCTTGGTCGGCATCCCGGTCGAGGGGCCGGCGCGCTGGACGTCGATCACGATCAGGGGCAGCTCGACCATCACGGCCAGGTTCATGGCCTCGGACTTGAGGGCGATCCCCGGACCGGACGTGCCGGTCATCCCCAGCGCCCCGCCGTAGCTCGCCCCGATCGCGCTGCCGATGGCCGCGATCTCGTCCTCGGCCTGGAACGTCTTGACCCCGAAGTTCTTGTAGGTCGAGAGCTGGTGCAGGATGTCGCTGGCCGGGGTGATCGGATACGAGCCGTAGAACAGCGGCCGGCCGGCCTTCTGGCCGGCGATCACGAAGCCCAGGGCGGTCGCCTCGTTGCCGGTGATGTTGCGGTAGGTGCCCGCCGGCAGGTGGGCGGCCGGCACGCGATAGGTGGTATGGAACATCTCGGTCGTCTCGCCGAAGGCGTAGCCGGCCTTGAGCGCCCGCTTGTTCGACTCGGCGATCACCGGGCGCTTGCCGAACTTGTCGTCGATCCAGCTGAGCGTGGGCTCCATCGACCGCTCGTAGAGCCAGAACATCAGCCCCAGGGCGAAGAAGTTCTTGGTCAGGTCGACCTGCTTGCTGGTCAGGCCGAGGCCCTCGAGCGCCCGGGTGTTGAGGGTGCTGATCGGGATCGAGAACAGGTTCCAGGACGAGAGCGAGCCGTCATGGAGGGGATTGGCCGCGTAGCCGACCTTGTTCAGGTTGGTCTGGGTGAAGGCGTCCTCGTTGACGATCAGGGCGCCACCCGGCGGCAGGTCGCCCAGGTTCGACTTGAGCGCCGCCGGGTTCATGGCCACCAGCACGTCGGGCGAGTCGCCCGGGGTGTGGATGTCGCTGCTCGAGAAGCTCAGCTGGAAGCCCGACACGCCGGGCAGGCTGCCGGCCGGCGCCCGGATCTCGGCCGGGAAGTCCGGCAGGGTGCTGATGTCGTTGCCGAACACGGCGGCGGTCCGGGTGAACTGGGTGCCGGTCAGCTGCATCCCGTCGCCGGAATCGCCGGCGAACCGGATCGTGACCCGGTCGAGCTCCTGGATGTCGACGGGGCGCCGGGTGGTGGTCGTCACGCGCCCTCTGACTCCTTCATTCGCTGGTGCGGCCTGGGCGGCAGGTTGAGGAGCTCCTCGGGGAATGCCTCGGCGAGATACTTGAGGATGTCGACCTGGCGGACGATGCCCACGACCCGCCGGTCGTCGTCGACGATCGGCACGTTGCGGTAGACGCCGGTCGACATCAGCTCGATCGCGTCGTGGACGGTCTGCTCGATCGTGAACGTCCGGGGCTCGCGGTTCATCATCGTCTCGACGGGCCGGCGCAGGTCGACCGGCTCGCCGACCAGCCGGGCGAAGATGTCGCGCTCGGTCAGCACCCCGGCCAGGCGGCCCTGGCCGTCGGTGACGAGGACCGAATCGCCGACACCGGAACGCTGGATCAGGCGCAGGCAGTCGGCCAGCGAGGTGCCCGGCGCGACGGTCAGCGGTCCCCGGCGCTGGACGACGCGGAGGGTCTCGCGGGCGAGCGCGGGGACGCGCTGGGCGACGGCACGTTCGGAGGTTTCGGTCACCCGTCAAGTGTAGTGCGATGTCGGCCCGGCGCTCTCGTGGGCGCAGGGCATGGTTCCGGCCCGAAACGGGCCGGCGGCCCTGCTAGGCTCGGGCGATGGACCGCCGCCGGCTCGTCGGAGTGCTCATCGTCGTCATTTCGGCGGCCTCGTTCGGGTCGGGTGCCCTGTTCGCCAAGCCGGTCTACGCCGAGGGAATCGGCTGGCAGACCCTGCTCGCCTGGCGCTTTGGCATCGCTGCGATCCTGTCCTGGGGCTGGCTCCTGCTCGACGCCGGGCGCCGGTCGGGCCTGCGCCGGATCGACCGCCGGCGCCTGCTGGTGGCGCTCGTCCTGGGCATCGTCTACCTGGGCAACAGCAGCACCTATTACGCTGCGCTCCAGACGGTCTCGGCGTCACTGGCCGCCCTGATCGTGTACATCTACCCGGCGATCGTGGCCGTCCTGACCCTGCGCCTGGGCCGGCGGCTCGAGGGCCAGCGAGCGTGGCTGGCCCTGGGCGTGGCCCTGGTCGGGGTGGTCCTGGCGATCGGCGGCATCCCGACCGGAACCGCTCCACCGCTGGCCGGGCTGCTCCAGGTGATCGCCTCGCCGATCATCTACTCGGTCTGGATCGTGGCCCAGGCTCGCCTGTCGGGCGAGCGAGCGGACCGTGTCGGCGACGCCTCGGACGACGGCGCGGGCAGTGCGACGATGGCGGCCCTGATGATGACCTCGACGGCGATCGGCTTCTGGATCCTGGCGGTCGCGACGGGCGCGCCGGTCGCGCCGGGCCAGATTCCGGCCGATGCCTGGCCAGGGATCGCGGCGGTGGCCGTGATCAGCACCTTTGTCGCGATCCAGACCTTCGCCGCCGGATCGCGTCGGATCGGCGCCGCGCAGGCGTCGCTGATCAGCACGGTCGAGCCGGTCTGGACGATCTGCCTGGCGGCCCTCCTGCTCGGCGAGCGCCTCGGGCCGATCCAGCTGGCCGGTGGCGTCCTGGTGATCGGCGGCGTGCTCCTGGCCCAGCTCCAGCGCGGCGAGCCGGTCGCCGAGCCCGGCGGCCTGACCACCGTCCGGATCGCCGACGAGTAGCCCGCCGCCGCTCAGTCCGTGGGTGGTGGTTCCTGCGGCCCACGTAGCGGGGCCGCGGCGAGTGTTTCGCCCAGGACGACAAACGGCACGCTTGAAGGCCTCCAGAACTGGATCTGGAGTCGCGCCTCGAGACAGGCGTTCCGAATGCATCCCGAGCCAAGCGTGCGGTGGGACAAACGAACGACCGAGGTGCGGCGCCCCTCTCCAATCGAGGGCTCCCAAGGACCATTTGTCGTTCTGCACGCGACAACCGACTCATCCGGAGCAGCCTTGATCCATCGTGCTAGCGTCGGAGCATGTTCCACGACCCGCTCGTCAACCTCTATACCAACGACATTGAAGGGGCGCTGCGCTTCTATCGGGACCTCCTTGGTTTCGAGGAGACGTTCCGGACGCCGACCGAGGGCACGCCCGAGCACGTCGAGCTGGTGCTCGGCGGCTTCGGGCTGGGTCTGGGCAGCGTGGCGGCCGCCCAGCGGGTCCACGGCGTCGAGGCGGCCCCGGGCAGCCCGGCCATGGCCCTGGTCGTGTGGACCGACGACACCGACGCCGCGTTCGCGCGCCTCGTCACGGCCGGGACGCCTGTCGTCCAGCCACCGCACGACACCGGCAGCCGGAACCGCAACGCCCTGCTCCGCGATCCAGACGGCAACCTCGTCGAGATCGTCTCGAAGCGCTTCTAGCGGCGCGCCTACGCCTGCGACGAGGACGAGATCGCGGTCGGGCTGGCCCGCGGTTCGCAGCACGGCCTGGTGCGCTGACGACCCGCAGCGGGCACGGCCCGGCCGATGTCTCGTGGAACGTGACAAACCGCGTGTTCCAACGCCGCCCGCGGGTCCGGCGGCGGTTCCGCGGCGAGTTTCCGTCCCGAGCCGAGCGTGCCTCGGGACAAATTCGCCGTCCAGGCGCAGGTCCGAGCATCCCGCCGACGTCGAAACCCTCGTTTTGTCACGCCCGATCGGACAACGTTTGTCTGGCCATGATCACGGCTGACGCTGGGCCGACGCCTCGCGCCGGGTGCCCGCCAGGCGCCGCGCGCCAACGGACGCTTGAACAGGATCTTCGGACCCGAGATGATCAGCCAGTGACCCAGTCCCTGTGGCCGCTGTACGACCTGCGCCTGCGGACCGAGCGGCTCGAGCTGCGCCTGCCGCACGAGGACGAGATCGCCGAGCTCAGCGCCCTCGCCCGGGCCGGCATCCACCCACCCGACGAGATGCCCTTCGGCGTGGCCTGGACTGCGAAGCCCAGCCCGCGCTTCGAGCGCGAGTACATCCAGTGGCACTGGAAGCAGCGCGCCGACTGGACGCCCGAGGCGTGGAGCCTCGAGCTGGCCGTCCTCCTCGACGGCCAGCCGATCGGCAGCCAGTCGCTGGCCGCTCGCGAGTTCGCGACGCTGCGCAGCGTCCATACCGGTTCGTGGCTCGGCCGCGAGCTCCAGGGCCGCGGCTTCGGCAAGGAGATGCGCCGCGCGGTCCTGGCCCTGGCGTTCGATGGCCTGGCCGCGGAATCGGCGACGACCGAGGCGTTCCTCGACAATCCGGCCTCGGCCGGGGTCAGCCGGGCGCTGGGCTACGGGCCGAACGGGACGGGCGTGCTCGCGCCCCAGGGCCTCGCCCGGGAGACGGAGCGCTTCCGGATGACCCGCGCGGACTGGCTTGGCCGGGCCCGGCCGCCGGTCGGCATCGAGGGCCTCGACACGTCCCGGGAGCTGTTCGGGGCCTGACCGCGGACCGGCCGAAAATTCGCATTGATCCCCACGGGTCGCGCGGATACCCTCTCTCGAACCGCGCGGCCACGGCCGGCGCGGCGAATGGAGAGGGCACCGGTAGGAGGGGTCCGTGACTGGGATAGCGCTACCCATCGACATGATCGACGTCACGACGTCGGCGGCGGTCGAGGAGAAGAAGAAGCTCCGCAAGCACTTCGCCCGCTTCGACATCCTGTTCTTCCTGATCTGCACCCTGGTCGGCCTGGACACGATCGGGAGCGTGGCCGCCAAGGGGCCCGAGGGCTTCACCTGGCTGGCGATCCTCGGCCTCGTCTTCTTCGTGCCCTATGCCCTGCTCACCTCGGAGCTGGGCACGGCCTTCCCGGAAGAGGGCGGGCCCTACATCTGGACCCGGCTTGCCTTCGGGCGCAAGGTCGCCGCGGTCAACGCCCTGATCTACTGGGTCTCGAACCCGATCTGGGTGGGTGGCTCGCTCGGGATCCTGGCCCTGACGACGTTCCAGACCTTCTTCGCCAACGGCGCCTCGCTGCCCGGGCCGGCCCTCCTGGGCAGTGCCTCACTGGGCGACATCGTCTTCGTCCTGGCGTTCATCTGGTTCACCGTGGTCGCCGCGATCCTGTCGTTCGACGTCGGCAAGTGGATCCCGACGCTGGGCGCCTTCGTCCGGATCGGCGTCCTGGGCCTGTTCGTGGTCTCGGTCGTCCTGTACGCGGCCCAGAACGGGGTCAAGGGCTTCGGCGTGGGTGACTTCGGGGTCAGCTACCTGGGCTTCATCGGCCTCGTGCCGGTCCTCTTCTTCAACTACGTCGGCTTCGAGCTGCCGAGCGCGGCCGGCGAGGAGATGAAGGATCCCAAGAAGGACGTCCCATTCGCGGTCTTCCGGGCCGCGATCGGCACCGTCCTGCTCTACGGCGGCCCGATCCTGGCCATCCTGCTGGTCCTGCCCAAGGACCAGATCACCGGCCTGTCCGGCTTCATCACCTCGATCCAGACGGTGTTCACGGTGTACGGCGGAAGCATTGCGGCCGACGGCACGGTGACCCTCACCGGGCTGGGTTCGCTGCTCGGCGGGATCTGCGCGATCGCCTTCATCCTGGCCCTCCTCTCGAGCGGCACGACCTGGGTGATGGGCGCCGACCGGGCCCAGGCGATGGCGGCCCTGGACGGCTCCGCGCCCCGGATCCTGGGGACCTTCTCGGCGAAGTACGGGACGCCGATCGCGGTCAACCTGATGTCCGGGATCGTGGCCACGGTCGTGATGCTGCTCGCCTTCGGCTTTGCCGGCGGCGATGCCAACAAGTACTTCGCGGCCGTCCTTGGCCTGGCCATCTCGACGACCACGATCTCGTACCTGGCGATCTTCCCGGCCCTGATCAAGCTGCGGATGAGCCATCCCCACGTCAATCGGCCGTATTCCGTCCCCGGCGGGCTGGCCGGAGCCTGGATCGTGACGATCCTGACCACGGCCTTCGCCTTCCTCGCGACGCTCGGGCTGCTCTGGCCCGGCTTCGGAACGGATAACGCCGACGCGGCGTTGCCGACGGGCTTCGGGCGAGGTGATTACGAGGCGACCCAGATCCTGCCCCTGGTGGTCCTGTTCATCATCGGCGTCGGCTTCTACCTGGCCGGCCGGGGTGTCCGCGAGCAGCCGGTCCGGGTCTCGCTCGACGACGATCAGCCGCTGGCCACGGGCTCGTCGACCTAGCCGGGGCGCTCAGGCCGTTCGGCTCGGGCGGTCAGTCCGGGAACGCTTCCGGGCCCCGCTCGAGCATCCGGCTCGCCTCGTCCGAGCCGGGCTCGGGCGGCAGCCACGAATAGGGATAGCGGTCATCGTCGAGCTCGGCCGCCTGGCGGGTCATCCGCAGCGGGCGGAAGGTGTCGACCATGACCGCCAGCTCCTCCGTCCGCTCCTTGCCGATCGATGCCTCGACCGTGCCCGGGTGCGGCCCGTGGGGGATCCCGGCGGGGTGGACCGTGAACGACGAGATGTCCACCCCGCGCCGGCTCATGAAGTTGCCGGCGACGTAGTAGATGACCTCGTCCGAGTTGATGTTCGAGTGGTTGTACGGCGCCGGGATCGACAGCGGGTGGTAGTCGAACTTGCGGGGCACGAACGAGCAGACCACGAAGTTGTGGCCCTGGAACGTCTGGTGGACCGGCGGCGGCTGGTGGACGCGGCCGGTGATCGGCTCGAAGTCGGCGATGTTGAACGCGTACGGCCAGAGGTAGCCGTCCCAGCCCACGACGTCGAAGGGATGCGCCGCGTAGTGGTAGCGGGTCAGGCGGCCGCGGGCCTTGACGTCCACGTGGAAGGCACCGGTCGTGCCAGTCGGCGGGCGGAAGTCCGGCGTCCGGATGTCGCGCTGGGAGTACGGGCTGTGCTCCAGGAGCTGGCCGTACTCGTTTCGATAGCGCTTGGGCGGCTCCAGCTCGCTGGGGCACTCCAGCCAGAGCATCCGCTGCTCCGAGCCGGGATCGGGCGTCAGCCGCCAGGTCGTGCCGATCGGCAGGACGAGGTAGTCGCCGGGTCCGTAGGGCAGGTCGCCGAAGACGGTCTCGAGCACGCCCACGCCGGTGTGGACGTAGAGCATCTCGTCGCCTTCCCCGTTGCGGTAGAAGGCACCGTCGGCCATCGGCTCGGCCGGCAGGCAGACGCCCATCGTCACGTCGGCATTGAAGAACAGCGGGATCCGCCCCGAGAGGGCATCGCCGCGGGCCTTCAGGCCGCCGGTCTTGACCAGGCGATGGCGATGGACGCCGTCGTCGGCCTCCTCGATCGCGAGGGCCGTCGCCGCCTCGATCCGGTGGGTCTGGGTGGGCGGCACGAGGTGGTACAGGAGCGAGCTCCGGCCGACGAAGCCCTCCACCCCGAACAGCTCCTCGGAGTAGAGCTCGCCATCCGGCGCCCGGTGCTGGGTGTGGCGCTTGTGGGGGAC
The DNA here is from genome assembly GCA_035308745.1 of Candidatus Limnocylindrales bacterium. Lineage (GTDB taxonomy): Bacteria > Chloroflexota > Limnocylindria > Limnocylindrales > CSP1-4 > Palsa-1033. The sequence continues at coordinate 8,019 of DATGGC010000188.1, forward strand.
GTTGCCAGCCGACACGTAGAACATGCCTGTCTCCTCCTTGTGCCAGCCTAGCGCCGGGTCGCCGCGGCCATCAGCCGATGCCCTGGGTCGTGCTCCGGCGCTCCATCAGGACGACGTCCCGCCAGCGCCCGGTGCGATCGCGGCCGAGGCGCTCCTGGACGCCGACCCGCCGGAAGCCGGCGGATCGGTGGGCGGCGAGGCTGGCGGCGTTCTCGACCAGGATCCCGGCCAGCAGGGTCCAGATCCCGGCCGCCTCGGAGGCCTCGATCAGGGCCGCGAGCAGCCCGCCGCCGATCCCCCGGCCGTGGGCGTCGGTCGCGACGTAGACGCTCAGCCAGGCGACCCCGGTATAGACCTGGCGGCCCGAATACGGGCTCAGGGCGACCCAGCCGACGACCTGCTCGCCTTCGACGGCCACGAACCGGCAGTCCGGGCGATGGGCGCTGCTCCAGGTCGACCAGTCGGCCGCGGGCACGCGCTCGATCGTCGCGTTGCCGCCCAGGATCCCGGCCTCGTGGATCGCCTGGACCGCCGGCCAGTGGGCCGGCCGCATCGGCTCGATCAGGACGTTGGCGGGCAGCGGCCGGCTCATGCGTGCCGGCTCATGCGTGCCAGCTCATGCGTGCCGGCTCATGACGGGCGGGCCACGATCGGGGTCGCCAGGGCGCCCAGTCGCTCGACCCGCAGGACGACCTCGTCGCCGGGTTGCAGGTAGCGGCCCAGGGTGGCCTCCCGGACCTCGAGCAGGCAGCCCCCGCCGACCGTCCCACTGCCGATCAGGTCCCCCGGCCGGAGGGCGGCGTCGGCCGAGGCTCGGACGAGCATCTGCCCGAACGAGAACTGGAGTCCGGACCAGCTGCCGCGCGACAGCTCGACGCCGTTGACCTCGGCGCTGAGGCTGAGCTCGGGACCGTTGGCGCCGGGCGCGCGGGCATCGGCCAGCTCGTCGGGCGTCACCAGCCAGGGGCCGATCGAGGAGGCGAAATCCTTGCCCTTGGCCGGGCCGAGGCGAACGGTGGTCTCATCGCGCTGGAGGTCGCGGGCGCTCCAGTCGTTGAGGATCAGGTAGCCGCCGATCGCCGCCTCGGCCTGCTCGGCGGACAGGTCCCGGGCCGGCGTGTCGACCAGGGCGCAGACCTCGAGCTCATAGTCGAGCTCGGTCGAGCCCCGCGGGGCCCAGACCGGATCGCCCGGTCCGCGGATCTCGGACGTGTTGCTGAAGTAGAAGATCGGCAGGCGGTACCACGCCTCGGGCACGGGGTTGCCGCGGCGGGCCCACATCGTCGCCACGTGGCCTTCGAAGGCGTAGAAGTCGCGCAGGCTGGGCGGCCGCAGAATCGGCGGCCCGAAGCGCAGGTCGGCCGTCTCGAGCAGCGCGTCGTCGTCCGCACCGTCGTTGGCGCCATGGTCCGCGCCACGGCGCACGAACCCCTCGACCAGCTCGGCCAGGGCGGCGACCCGCAGGCCTGCGGCAAGGTGGGCGTCGAGGGTGGTCAGCGGCATCCGGAAGAGCGCCGAGTTGTGGCCTCGCTCGGGGTCCTCGGCCAGCAGCCGGCGGCGGGCCCGCTCGAGGTCGAGCCAGCGATCCGGGTCGTGCCTCGGCCCAGAGATCGACGGCAGGGCGGCGGCCAGGCGCCATGGGGTCCCAGCCGGCGCATGCATCTGCTGGACGTGGGCAAGGATCATCGCCCGAAAGTCTAGCGACGCGACTTCTCCGCCGAGGGACTCGAGGTTGCCCTGGGCCCGGGCCTGCGACCCCGACGCAACCGAGCCCTAGAGGTTGCCCCGGTTGGCCTGCTCGCGCTCGATCGCCTCGAAGAGGGCCTTGAAGTTGCCGACGCCAAAGCCGCGCGACCCGTGGCGCTCGATGATCTCGAAGAAGAACGTCGGCCGATCCTGGACGGGC
>DATGGC010000189.1:0-5660 GCA_035308745.1 Candidatus Limnocylindrales bacterium
GAGGTCACCGCCGAGAAGAAGGGCGTCGACTTCCCGTTCAGCGGCGGCACGGCCAGGATCACCGGCCGGCACTGCTGCTCGTCGCTCGGCTGGCCAACCGTCGTTGCCGTCCGGACCGGCAACGCGGGTGCGGTCCGGACCCTGCTCCAGAGCGCCGACCTGGCCGTCGCCAACTTCGAGAATCCGGCCCCGGACGCGTTCAAGTACCACACCCAGGGCACGATCTTCTCGGCCAACCCGCGCCTGATCGCGGGGCTCAAGGACGCCGGGATCGACTACGTCTCGCTGGGCAACAACCACATCGGCGATGCCGGTCCGCAGGGCCTCCTCCAGACCTTGGCCAACCTCGACAAGTACGGCATCCGGCACAGTGGCGCCGGCAAGAACGTGGCCGCCGCCCGGACCCCGGCGATCATGACCGTGGACGGGGTCAAGGTCGCGATCCTGTCCTACGACACGATCGCCAAGTACTACGCCGCCGGTCCGAACAAGCCGGGCAGCGCCCAGCTCTCGGTGCCGGTGGTCAAGGCCGATGTCGCCGCGGCGCGCAAGGCCGGCGCCCAGATCGTGATCGTCTATCCCCACTGGGGCACCGAATATTCACCCCGGCCCTTCTCGGCCGAGCAGCAGCTGGCCCACGCCGTGATCGACGCCGGGGCGGACATGATCATCGGCAACCACGCCCACTGGGTCGGCGCGATGGAGATCTACAAGGGCCACCCGATCTGGTACGCCCTCGGCAACTTCGTCTTCGACCAGACCTGGTCGGAGCCGACCAGCGAGGGCCTGCTCCTCGACCTGACCTTCGACGGCACGACGCTGGTCCAGGCCCGGCTCCAGCCGACGGTCATCCTCGACGGGGCCCAGCCCAATTTGCTGAACCCGGCGACGGATGGCCGGGTCGTGCTCGGCCAGCTCTACGACGCCTCGGGCAAGATGCTGCCGTGGTGAGCCGGACCGCCTGAGCCGCGGCCTACTCGAGGCCGGCGAAGATGTCCGTCTCGGGGCTCGATGCGGGAATCCGGGTCTCGCGCAGGACGTACGACTCGGTCGACCAGGCGTCGCGCCAGCCCTCGACGCCCATCTGCATGAACGGCGACTCGGAGCTGATCTGGGTCACGTGGCGCTGGATCGCCGCCCATTTCCGGTCGATGTACGGAGCGATGTCGATCCGGGTCGTGATCGACTCCTCGGGCACGGTGGCCTTGTTGATGAACGCCTCGTGCTCGGCCAGCTGCTCGGGGGTCGCGTCTTCGGGCGGCAGCCAGAAGCTGCGCCGGCCCAGGGCGGCCATCCGCTCGTTCATCGACTCGCGCAGCTTGCGTGACATGGCCTGCTCGTAGAGCTTGGACGGCGCCCACGGCTCGACTCCGTCACCGAGCTGCTCGGGGTAGGCCTTGGCGTCGCCCGCCCGCTCGAAGGCGCCCACGGCGACCAGGTGGGTCCGGATGTGGTCGGGGTGGCCGTAGCCGCCGAAGTCGTTGTAGGTGGTCATCACGTCGGGCTGGTAGCGCCGGACGAGCCAGACCAGCCGGCCGATCGCGGAATCGAGGTCCGCCTGCCAGTAGTTGCGGGGGTCCCGGTTCCCCGGGTCGCCCATCATCCCCGAGTCGCGGTAGCCCAGGTTCTCCCACTCGGTCACGCCCAGCTCGCCCATGGCGGCCTCGAGCTCGCCGGCCCGGATCTCGCCCAGGCGGCGGTGGTTGTCGGGGGTGTCCATGTCGGGCACCACGATCTCGCCGAGCTCGCCCCGGGTGCCGGTGACGAGGACGACCCGGCGGCCCTCGTCGACGGCCTTGGCCATCGTCCCCCCGGTGCCGATCGTCTCATCGTCAGGGTGGGCATGGACGGACATCAGGGTCAGCTTGTGGTCGTTGCTCATGCCCGCATCGTAGTCGAGAATTGTGTCCTGAGCGCCTCGACGCTCGGACGTGGCCGGATTACCCTAGATCACCCTCGGCCAGCCAGAGGTACTGCGTTGCCCTGCCCGAACTGCGGTGCGACAAACGAGCCCGGGCGCAAGTTCTGCGGCGAGTGCGGAACGCGCCTCGCCCGCCTGTGCCCGAACTGCGGCACGGCCAGCGCCCAGGGCGTGAAGTTCTGCGGCGAGTGTGGCAACCAGCTCGAGGGCGACGGTCAGGCCACCGAGGCACGCCCCGCGACGCTCCGGGCAGCCCCGGTCACGTCCCAGCCGACAACCGAGCGGCGCCTGGTGAGCGTCCTGTTTGCCGATCTGGTCGGGTTCACGGCGCGCTCCGATGGGCGCGACCCGGAGCAGGTCCGCGACTTCCTCGGGCGGTACTTCGAGGTCGCCCGCGACGTCATCGAGCGCTACGGGGGCACCGTCGAGAAGTTCATCGGTGACGCGGTGATGGCGGTGTGGGGCACCCCGGTGGCCCTCGAGGACGACGCCGAGCGGGCAGTCCGAGCCGGCCTCGACCTGGTCGAGGCGGTCCATGTCCTGGGACGGGCGGCCGGCGACGACGGCCTTGACCTGCGGGCGGCGGTGCTGACCGGTGAGGCAGCCGCGACGGTGGGCGCGACCGGCCAGGGCATGGTCGCCGGCGACCTCGTCAATACCGCCAGCCGGCTCCAGTCGATCGCCCCGTCGGGAACAGTCCTGGTCGGCGAAGCGACCCAGCGCGCCGCGTCGCGAGCGGTCCTGTTCGAGGCGGCGGGCGATCAACTGCTGAAGGGCAAGGCGGCCCCGGTGCCAGCGTGGCGCGCGCTGCGAGTCGTCGCCGAGCGGGGCGGGCTGGGCCGATCCGAGGGGCTCGAGGCTCCGTTCGTGGGTCGCGACGCCGAGCTGCGCCTGATGAAGGATGCCTACCACGCCACGGCGCGCGAGCGAAAGGCGCGCCTCGTGTCGATCACCGGCCAGGCCGGCATCGGCAAGAGCCGCCTCGCCTGGGAATTCAACAAGTACATGGATGGGCTCAAGGAGACGGTCCGCTGGCACTCCGGGCGCTCGCCCGCCTACGGCGAGGGAGTCACGTTCTGGGCCCTCGGCGAGATGGTCCGACGCCGCGCCCAGCTGAGCGAGACCGACGACGAGCGGACGACCCGGAGCAGGATCGCCGAGACGCTCGACGTCTTCGTGCCCGACCCGGCCGAACAGCGCCGGATCGGACCGGCCCTCCTGTTCCTGTTGGGCATCGGCGACGGACCGGCCGGTGGCCGCGAGGAGCTGTTCGTCGCCTGGCGGACGTTCTTCGAGCGGATCGCGATGACGGCTCCGGTCATGCTCGTCTTCGAGGACCTCCAGTGGGCCGACACCGGGCTGCTCGATTTCATCGACTACCTCCTCGACTGGTCGAAGAGCTTTCCGATTCTGGTCGTCACCCTCGCCCGACCGGAGCTCCTTGACCGCCGCCCCGACTGGGGTGCCGGCCGGCGCAACCTCATCGGCATCTCGCTCGAACCGCTGCCTGAGGCGGCCATCCGCGAGCTGCTCAACGGGCTGGTCCATGGCCTGCCCGAGGCGGCCGTCCGCTCGATCGTCACGCGGGCCGACGGGGTGCCGCTGTACGCGGTCGAGATCGTCCGGATGCTCGTCGCCGAGGGCCGGCTCGAGGAGGCCGATGGCGTGTACCGGATCGTGGGCGACCTGGGCGACCTTCACGTGCCCGAGAGCCTCCACGCCTTGATCGCGGCTCGGCTGGACACGATCGATCCGACCGACCGGGCCATCCTCCAGGACGCCGCGGTCCTCGGCCAGACCTTCTCGCTGGCGGCGCTCTCCAGCCTCACCAGCGAGCCCGTGGCGGCACTCGAGGATCGCTTCGGGATCCTTGCCCGCCGCGAGATCGTGGCCCTCGACACGGATGCCCGGTCGCCCGAGCGGGGCCAGTGGGGCTTCACCCAGGCGCTGATCCGTGAAGTCGCCTACTCGACGTTGGCCAAGCGCGACCGGCGGGCGCGCCACCTCGCCGCGGCGCGCTACTTCGAGAGCCTCGGCGACGACGAGCTGCCGGGCGTCCTCGCGACGCACTACCTGGCGGCCTACGAGGCGTCGCCCGACGGTCCCGAGGCGGCCGCCGTGGCCGTCCAGGCCCGGATCGCGCTGAAGGCGGCCGCCGAACGGGCCGCCGCCCTGGGTGCCCACGAGCAGGCGATCCGCTTCCTTGAGCAGGCGCTCGAGGTGGCCACCGATCCCGTCGAGGAGGCCGAGCTGCTGGCCCGCGCCGGCGAGGCCGCCTCGGCCGCCGGCCGCCATGACGATGCCGAGCGCCTGCTTCGACGGGCGCTGGTCATCCAGCGCCAGCGGGGCGACGCCCGGGGAATCGCGGGGGTGGCCGCTCGGCTCGGCGGCGCCTACCTGTTCGGCACCCGGACCGAGCAGGCGATCGCCCTGCTCGAGGAGGTTGCCGCCGGTGTCACCGAGCTCGAGGATCCAGAGTCGGTCGAGCTGATTGCCCAGCTCGGCCGGGCGTACTACCTCGGCGAGCAGTTCGCCCGAGGGATCGCCGTGGTCGACCGGGCGATGGCCGCCGCCGAGCGCCTGGACCTCGTTCGGGTCATCGCCGACGGTCTGGTCACCAAAGGCACCGGCCTGAGCTTTCTCGGGCGTTCGTACGAAGGGCTCGGGACGCTCGAGGCAGGCCGCCGGCTGGCCGAGGCCAACGGCTTCGACGACACGTCCCTGCGCGGGGCGCTGAACGCCTCGAACGTCCAGCTCTTCCGCGATCCGAGCGATGCGCTGGCGACCGCGCGCGCGGGCCTGGAGCAGGCCACCCGGCTGGGCCGGCGGGGCACGGCCGCGACGGTCCTGGGCAATGCAGCCGACGCCGCCCAGCGCACGGGCGACTGGGACTGGGCCGTGGCCGCGGTGCGCGAGGCGTTGACCGCCGAGCTCGACTCAGCCGACCGGCTGGCCTGCCTCCAGTCGATCATCCCGATCCTGGGCTACCGGGGCGAGCTTGGGGACGAGCTCAAGGAGGCCGAAGGGCTGGTGGTCAGCGACTCGGATATCCAGAACACCGCCGCGGTCGCCCGGGCGCATGCCGCGGTCGCCTTCGCCGAGGGCCGCTTCGAAGCGGCTCGGAGGGCCCATCTGAAGACGTTCGAGACCTCATCGTCCACCGGGCCCCTGCCGCTTGCCCTGGCTGCCCGGGCGGCGCTCTGGCAGCGCGACGCGGCCGGCCTGCGGGACGCCCTTGCCCGATTCGAGGCATTTGCCGCCCATGGGCCGGCCCTCGAGGTCGATCGGCGCACGATGCGTGCCGGGCTCGCCGGGCTCGAGGGCCGGCGGGCCGACGCCCTGGCCCTCTATCGCGAGGCCTGGCAGGGCTGGCGCGACCTCGGCTGCCGCTTCGACCTGGCCCTGACCGAGCTCGACGCGATCTTCCTGCTCGGGATCGACGAGCCCGAGCTCGAGGCTGCCGTGGCCGAGGCCCGGACGATCCTCCTCGAGCTTCGGGCAGCGCCCTTCCTGGCCCGCCTCGACCTGGTCCTGGCCGAGGCGCCCGTGGGTCTCGAGGCACCCTCCCACGGACAGCATGGCGGATCGCGTGGCGCCGACTCCGTCGCGCAGCGGAGCGCATCGTGACCTGCCAGGCCTGCGGCACGGCCAACCTGGCGGGCGCCAAGTTCTGCTCGGAATGCGGTGCGCGACTGCTGGCCGGCTGCCCGAGCTGTGGGGCGATCAACCCGCCCGGCGC
>DATGGC010000190.1:0-3270 GCA_035308745.1 Candidatus Limnocylindrales bacterium
TCGACCCGGGCGTCCACGACGAGTCCGACCTGGCCGGCGCCCGCGAAGGCCACCTCCGGCGGCTCTTCGAGCAGGCCGGCCTGGCTGAATTGGTGGAGACCGTCGTGTTGGCCGACTTCGAGCTCGAGAGCTTCGAGACCTGGTGGCTGCCCTTCACCCGCGGGGTCGGCCCGGCCGGCTCGTATGTCGTCGGCCGCAGCGAGGCTCGCCAGGCCGAATTGCGCGAGGCCTGCCGGCAGCGGCTGCCAACGGGATCGTTCACGCTCCCGGCCCGCGCCTGGGCGGTTCGAGGGACGGCGTAGCGGCCGCATCGTGGCCGAGGCGACCGCATCGTCGGCCGAGGTGCGCCTACATCGCGCTCATGAGCTGGAAGTAGTTGCCGTCGGGATCGGCGAAGGTGGCGATCGACGAGCCGGCTTGGCCCTCGAACTCGTAGGGCTCGGTGACCACGATCGCGCCGGCGGCCTTCATCCGGGCGAAGTCGCCGGTGACATCCTTCGACTCAATGTTCCAGATCAGCCGTCCGGGGGCGGGGTTCTTGCCGTGCACCTCGGAATGGGGCCCGACCGTGACCCAGCCCGATCCGATCTGCCAGGCGGTGTAGCCGCTCTGGGAGAACGCGGGTGCTCCGAAGAGCTTGGTGTAATAGGCGACGAGCGCCGGGGCGTCCTCGGTCCCGATCAGGATGCTATTGAAGTCCATTGCGGTTCTCCATGGGCTGGGGATTGAGGCTCCCCGAGGATAGCGAGGCCGGGACCCGGCGCATCGACCGCGGGCCATGAACCGGCTGGTATCCTGCCGCCGGTGCGACCGACTGACCGCCTCGTCGAGGCCATCGCCCCCAGCCGGCTGGGCCGGCCGTTCCGCTGGCTGCTGGCGGCAACGACCGTCAACGGGATTGGCGACGGCGTTGTCCTGTCCGCCGGCCCGCTGCTCGTGGCGTCCCTCACCCACGACCCGTTCCTCGTCTCGTTGGCGCTGCTGAGCGAGTACCTGCCGGCGCTGGTGTTCGGCGTGATCGGCGGGGTGGCGGCCGACCGGCTGGACCGCCGGAAGATGGTGATCGCCGTGAACCTGGGTCGAGCCCTGGTGCTCGCGGTGCTGTTCGCGACGATCGTCACCCGGGTCGTGAGCATCGCCCTGGTCCTGGGGACCTTGTTCCTGATGTCGACGGCCGAGACGTTCTCCGATTCGGCGACGAGCACGCTGCTGCCTGGATTGGTCGCCCGCGAGGACCTGGGCATCGGCAACGCCCGGATCCAGGGCGCCTCGCTGCTGACGATGCAGCTCCTCTTCCCGCCGGTCGGCGCCTTCCTGTTCGCCGTGGGGCCGGCGATCCCGTTCGCGACCAATGCGATCTTCTTCACCCTCGGCGTCGTCCTGATCTGGCGCCTCCGGATGGACGCCAAGACGGCTCGGGAGGATCGACCCGGGATGCGCGGCGAGATGCTCGAAGGCTTTCGCTGGCTCGTCGCGCACCCGCCGATGCGGACCCTGGCCCTCACGATTTTCACGTTCAACATCACGTTCGGCGCGGCCTGGTCCGTGCTCGTCCTGTATGCGGCCCAGCGGCTGGGCATGAACGCGGTCGGCTTCGGCCTGCTGACCACGGCGGCCGCCATCGGCGGTCTCATCGGGACCGTGTCCTACGGCAGGCTCGAGCGCCGATTCAAGCTGTCCGACATCATGCGGGTCGGCCTGATCATCGAGACCTGCACCCACCTGACCCTCGCCTTGACGACATCAGCGGCCGTCGCTCTTGGCACGATGGTCGTCTTCGGAGCCCATGAATTCGTGTGGGGCACGACCTCGACGGTCGTCCGCCAGCGCGCCGTCCCCAACGAGCTGCTCGGCCGGGTCGGTGGCGTCTACCGCGTCGCGATCGTCGGGGGACTGGTGATCGGGACGCCGATCGGCGGCCTCCTGGCGCGCTCGTTCGGGATCACGGCGCCGTTCTGGTTCGCGTTCGCGGGCTCGGCGCTGCTGGTCGTGGTCCTGTGGCGCCAGTTCGAGCACATTGTCCACTCGAGCGAGGTCTGAGGTCGGCGGCTGTCTCGCGGCGCCAGTAAAGCCCCGCGCCGGGAGCGGCGGCGGAACAGGTGATCAGCCGAGGAGGCTGTCCGTGAGCTCGTCCGGGACGCCGTCATAGAACCGGTCGAGGACCTCCTGGAAGATTGGTTCGTCAGGTGCTGCGCGCAGGAAGAGGGTCATCGAGGAGCGAACCTTCAGTGCGTCGAGCGAGCCGAAGATCTCCTCGGCCGTGCGGCCGGTGGTCGCGAGGAGGATCCCGGCGCACTCGCGCAGCCGAGCTCCGAGCACGGGATGGGCGAGGTAGGCCCGAGCTTCGTCGAGCGACCCGATCGAATACTGCTGCGAGATCCAGCTGCGGCCCAGCCCGGCGACCTGCGGGAAGATGAACCAGATCCAGTGACGGTCCTTGCGCCCACGACGGAGCTCGTCGACGACACTCGCGTAGACATCCGCCTGGGCCGTGACGAAGCGATCCAGCTCGAAGTCCACGCCGTCAGCGCACGTCGAGGGCGCATGACGCCCGGGACCTGCCACGAACGAAGAACCTGGAAGTGGTCACCGGGCCGGACCTATTGCAGCAAGGCGTAGCGGTATTTCAGCTCGACCTTGGCGACGTCGTAGTGCCCATAGCCGGTGTTGAGGACGATCCCGCGAACGGTCCGGCCGAGCCGGTTGTAGTTGATGTTGCCGGTCAGCGTCGTCCAGCCATAGCTGGACGGCACGACTTTCGCCGGGTAGAAGTAATCGATGACCCAGCTGGAGCCCGACGGCCAGTTTCCGAGCTGGCTGTCCTGGAGGGCCTCCTGCACCTGCTCCGAGCCGCTGCCGAGCACCGAGAACGACAACCCGGAGTAGCGCGTCGCCGCCGGCAACGTGAACTGGTAGCCGACCGCGTTGTACTCCTCGCCCATGATGAACGGCAGCGTCAGGCGGGCGCCGCCCGCGTAGACCGGGCTGGCCGTGATGCTCCCGGCGCTGCCGCCTCGGGCCGTGAACCGGTCACCGGCCAGCATGGTGGTGCCGGTGTACCAGGCGAGCTTCTTGAGCGAGACCGTGACCAGGTCGGTGAACGTGACGTGAGCCCCGACATCGTCGGTGACCAGCGTCGTCACGCGGTAGACGCCGGCCGCGACCAGCTTCGACGTGATGGTCGGTGGTCGTCGGACGCCGGCACTGTCCTTGCCCTCGGTGCTCGTCACTGAACGGCCGTCCCAGACGACGTGCCAGGCCTCCTGGTCG
>DATGGC010000191.1:0-15126 GCA_035308745.1 Candidatus Limnocylindrales bacterium
GTACGCCGCCCACTTCCGGGCCCAGGGCTGGCGGGTCGACGCGGCGGCCAGCGGCTTCGAGGCGCACCCCGACCATGCCCTCGCCTTCGACCACGTCAGCGATATCCCCCTGTCGCGCTCGATCCTCGATGTCCGGGGCAACCTGCGCGGTGAGCGGGCAATCGAGCAGATCATCCGCGCGATGCAGCCCGACCTGGTCCACGTCCACACCCCGATCGCCTCGTTCCTGACCCGCCTGGCCGTGCGCCGGATGCCGGTCGAGCATCGGCCCAGGGTCGCCTACACCGCTCATGGCTTCCACTTCCACGCGGGCGGGCAGCCGGTCACCAACGCGATCTTCCGGACCGCCGAGCGGACCGCCGGGCGCTGGACCGACCGGCTGGTGGTGATCAACGACGAGGACGAGGCCGCCGCCCGGCGGCTGCACATCGTGCCGCCGGGCAAGCTCGTGCGGATGCCCGGGATCGGCCTCGATACCGACTGGTACGCGCCTTCGAGCATCGGCCCGGAGGCCGTCGTGGCCGAACGGGTGCGGCTCGAGCTGCCACCGGCCGGATCGACCTTCCTGGTCATCGGCGAGCTCAACGCCAACAAGCGCCAGGCCGATGCGATCGCCGCGCTGGCGGCGATGGACCACCGTGACGCCCAGCTCGTCTTCCTGGGCGCCGGCCCGGAGCGACTGCCGCTCGAGACCCTGGCCCGTGAGCGCGGGCTCGCCGACCGGGTCCACTTCGGCGGCCTGGTCGAGGACGTCCGGCCGACCCTGCTCGGCGCCACGAGCCTGGTCACGACCAGCAAGCGCGAGGGCCTGTCGCGCTCGGTGATGGAGGCCCTGGCCCTCGAGATCCCGGTGATCGCCTCGTCGGCCCGGGGCAACGCCGAGCTGGTCGGCGACGAGGGCTTCGTGGTCGAGACGGGCGACGCCCGGGCGCTGGCCCAGGCCATGGACTGGCTGGTCGAGCATCCCGACCAGCAGCGCGAGTTCGGCCGGCGCGGCCGGCAGCGGATGGTGGAGCGGTACGACCTGGGCCACCTGATCGCCCGTCACGAGGCGCTCTACGCCGGGATGCTCGCCGAGCGAGGTTGAGCGAGCGACGACGGCCCTACGGCCGGCGCTTCCGACCCTGGAGGAGCTGGCGATAGAGGTCGGCCGTCTGGGCGGCCAGGTGTTCCGGCGAGAACTCCCCGGCCCGCTCCAGGGCGGCGTGGCCGAGGCGGTCCCGGAGGGCCGGGTCGCCGGCCAGCCGGAGGATGCCCCGGCCAAGGGCCACCGCGTCGCCGGGCGCGACCAGGATCCCGTTCACTCCGTCGGTCAGCACGTCGCTCGTCCCGCCGACGTCGGTGGCCACGATCGCCCGGCCGGCCGAGGCGGCCTCCAGGACGACATTGGGCAGGCCTTCGCTGTCGGACGCCTGGACGACGATGTCGAAGGCCGGGTAGACGCTTCGGGCGTCGGCTTCGGTGCCGTTCAGGATCACCACCGATTCGAGGCCCCGCTCGCGGATCTCGGCCTCCAGCCGCTCCCGGAAGGGCCCCTCGCCGACGAGCACGAAGCGCAGCTCGGGGACCTCGGAGCGGAGCGCGCCGGCGGCCTCGACCACCCGCTCCAGGCCCTTGCCCGGCTTGTAGTTCGCGACGCAGCCGACCACGATCGCGTCGGGCGCGACGCCCCACGCTGTGCGCCGTCGCTCGCGCTCGCCGGCCGCCAGCACGGCCGGCACGACCGCATTCGGGATGACGTGGACCCGGGCAGCCGGCACGTGCTCGATCGCCACGGCCTCCTCGCCGGCGGCCCTCGAGTTGGCGACCACCGCCCGGGTCAGGCGGGTCGCCCAGCCGGCCGCCGCTCGCCGGATCCAGGGCTTCTTGCGGTACAGGCCGAGGAGCGACCGGCGGCCGGCGATCAGGGCCGGCACCCGGGCCAGCGGCTGGACGAAGCCCGCGAACGTGTACGAGGGCACCAGCCAGGCGTCGACGATGTCCACCCGCCGGGCGAGGACGAGGTAGCGGCGGACCGCCCGCAGGGCCGCGACGATCGAGCCCGGGCGGGGCCGGGCGAGGTCCTGTGGCCGCAGGCCGAGGACGTCGATCGGGATGCCCAGCGCTTCGGCCTGGGCGGCCCACGGCCCGCGCTCCCAGAGCAGGATGAAGCGGACCTCGAACTCGGGCCGGGGCAGGGTCGCGGCCAGGAGGAGCATCTGGCGTTCCGCGCCGCCGGGATGGAGGGATGGGGTCAGGAAGGCGACCCGGATCGGCCGGCCCGCGGTCACGACGGGCTGGAGCCCCGGAGCCAGGTCCTCGCCCAGAGCTCGTACATCAGGAGCATCCACAGGCGGTGCTCGTGGTTCGCCTGGCCGCTGCGGTGCTCGCGCAGCAGGTGGGCCGCGGCCGCCGGGTCGAGCTGGTCGCGCGATGCCGCGTCGGGTGCCAGCACGAAGTCCTGGAACCGGTCGCCCAGGGCGCCCCGGAACCAGCCGCCGATCGGGACGCCGAAGCCCATCTTGGGCCGGTCGATCATCTCGGCCGGCATCAGCTGCTTGGCGATCGTGCGCAGGAGCGCCTTCGTGTTCGAGCCCGAGATCTTCCGGTCGGCCGGCAGCTGGGCGGCGAACTCGACCAGCTTGTGGTCGAGCAGCGGGGCCCGGGCCTCGAGCGAGTTGGCCATCGTGGCCCGGTCCATCTTGACCAGGAGATCCTCGGGCAGGTAGGTCAGGACGTCGGCCCGGAGCATCCGGTCGAGGGGATTGGCCGGCCCGGCCCGGAGCACGTTCAGAAGGTATTGCGAGGTGGCGTCGCCCTTCGTCCCGAGCAGGGCATTGCGGTCGGCCTGGTCGATGATCGTCATCTGCCGGACATAGCGGTCATCGGGGTGGAGGCCGAACAGCTTGTCGGCCTTGGCCATCCGGCGGTGGACCTTGTTGTTCTTGCCCAGCGGCGCGGTCGCCACCCGGCCGGCGCGGGCCATCGCCTGGAGGACCGGCGTGGGCACGGCATCGAGGGTCGTGAAGATGTTGTTGGCCCGGTAGCGGGTGTAGCCGCCGAAGGACTCGTCGCCGCCGTCGCCGGTGAGGACCACCTTGAGCTCGGCCGCCGCGATCTGGGCGACCCGGAAGGTGGGCACCGCCGACGAGTCCCCGAACGGCTCGTCGTAGTGGTCGGCGAGCTCGGGCAGCAGCTCGACCGCGTCCAGCCGGACGACCTCCTCGGTGTGGATCGTGCCGTAGCGCTGGGCCACGGCCCGGGCGTAGGGCAGCTCGTCGAAGGACTGGTCCTCGAAGCCGATCGAGTAGGTCCGGACCGGATCGGCCGACAGCTCGGCCATCAGCGCCGTGACCACGCTGGAGTCCATCCCGCCGCTCAGGAAGACGCCCACCGGGACGTCGCTGCGCAGGCGGAGGCGGACTGCCTCGCGGATGATCGACAGGCCTTCCTCGGCATCCTCCGCGGCCGTCCGCCGGCGCTTGGGCGCGTACTCGGGCGTCCAGTAGCGCTCGATCACCGGCTCGTCGCCGTCCCAGATCAGGAGGCTGGCCGGGGGCAGCTTGGCCACGCCCTTGAGGATCGACCAGGGCGCGGGCACGTACTGGTACTGGAGGAACAGCTCGAGCGCCTCGCGATCGACGACCCGCTCGAGCTCGCCGTCCTCCAGGATCGCCTTGAGCTCCGAGCCGTAGCTCAGGCGGTGGTCGGCCAGCCGCCAGTACATCGGCTTCTTGCCCAGCCGGTCACGGGCCAGGACCAGCCGGTTGGTCCGGCCGTCCCAGATCGCGATCGCGAACATGCCCCGCAGGAACTGGACGAAGCCGGTGCCGTGCTGCTCGTAGAGGTGGACGATCGTCTCGGTGTCGCTGTCGGTCTGGAAGACGTGGCCGGCCTGCTCGAGGTCCTGGCGCAGCTCGATGTAGTTGTAGATCTCGCCGTTCTGGGTGGCCAGGATCAGGCCCGACTCGTCGGCCTGCGGCTGGCGGCCGCCGGCCAGGTCGATGATCGCCAGGCGGCGCGAGCCGAGCAGGGTCCGCTCGTCGCCCTGCATGTTCTGGTCGTCCGGTCCGCGATGGGCGATCGAGCGCAGCATCCGGTCGACGAGGTTGGCGTCGTCGGGGCGCAGCCCGTCGCGGGTCGCCAGCCCGGCAATCCCGCACATCAGGCCGCTACCTCCGGTTGGGGTGCCCAGCGGCCAACGAGGGCCGCGACGAGGAAGATCGCGGGCAGGGCCGCGGTCTGGAACGAGGTCGGTGGCTCGAGGAAGAGGCACCCCGCGGCAAAGGCGGCGAAGGTCGCAAAGCCGAGCGCCTGGGCCGCCGCGGGCCGGGTGCGGAGGGCCAGCACGATCGCGGCCAGGAGGCCCAGCCAGAGCAGGATCCCGACGGAGCCGTCCTCGGCCAGCACGGTCATGTACCAGTTATGGGCATCGATCGGATACGGTGCGCCGCCGACGAGCACGCTCATGTCGACATAGTGCCCGAAGCCGACTCCGATGATCGGCGACGACAGGAACATCTGGGGTCCGGCCGCCAGGGCCACCAGGCGGCCCGAGTCGCTCAGAGAGGTGGCCGCGTAGGCCGCCGCCGAGGCCGAGCCGGTCTCGCTGATCAGCCGCCATTCCACGAACGCCGGGTAGATCAGGAGGGCCGCCGGGACGCCGACCAGGATGGCCACGATCGCCAGGCGCCGGCTGCGCCACCAGACCAGGATGAGGACGCCCGCCGCGGCAGCGATCAACGCCTCGCGCGACAGTGAGACGGCCATCGCCGCCCCGAGCAGGACCGCGGTCGCGACCAGGGCCGCCCGGGCCCGTCGCGAGCGTGCCCCGACGGCCAGGCCGAGCGCGGCCGACATGGCGATCGCCATGAACACGCCCAGGTAGTTCGGGTTGCCGAACGGACCCAGCGCCCGCGAGCCGTCGGTCGACGCGACGGCCAGGTTGATGAACGGGCCGTAGCTCGCCCGGAACATCACGACCGCGATCAGGGCCGCGACCCCGGCCCCGGACAGGCCCATCACCAGGACCGGATAGGGCGAGCGGTTGCTCAGGACATAGACCGCCGCGATCGCCGCCCCGAAGCCGGTCAGCAGCTGGATGTACTGGAAGCCCACCAGGTGCCCAACGGTGCCCGCCCAGCCGGTCAGCATGTCGGGCGTCTGGGAGATCGTCACGAAGAGGATGAAGCCGACCAGCAGGATCGCCGGCAGGCTGACCCGCAGGCGGGGCCGGTCGATCGGCAGCCGGTAGATGCAGCCCAGCAGGATGCCCCCGACCATCGCCGCGTCGAACCCGGGCGCCGGCACCGAAGCCGGCGGCTTGAGCGGGGCCATGAACGCCAGGACGGCCAGGCCCACGCCCGGCGAGACGAGCGAGGCGGCGATCGCGGCGAAGGCGGCCAGGGTCACCAGCGGCCCGATGTCGAAGGCCATTCCGAGGACGATCCCGCCGCCCAGGGCGGCCGAGGCCAGGACGACCAGGGTGTCCCGGCTGGGCATCCGCGACTTCGAGCTCGAGCGGCTCCACGACCGGCCGAGCGACCGGGCCGGGACGAAGGACGTGGCCATCGGCTAGCGCGACCCGGGGCGCCCAGGAACCTGGCGCGGGCCGGCGGGCGAGCTGGTGGTGAGCGGATGGAGGCGCAACGCAACTCTCCAGATCAATCGGACCCTGGGTTCTACCGAGCGAAGTGGAATCGCAAGCACCCGGACCGCACTATACCCGAAGGTTGTCCGGCTTCTGCCCTTGCGCCTGGTTCTCGTTGCGGGGACGCCCCACCAACCGATCGCCGCAGGCACGTCCGCCAACTGATCGCCTAAACTCGGGCCCCATGACCACGACTGAATCGACCCGCCGCTCCATCCCCCTGGCCCGCCCCGACATCGGCCCGCGCGAGCTCGAGCTGGTGACCCAGGTCCTGTCCGGCGACGCCCTGGCCATGGGCCCGTTCACCGAGCAGTTCGAGCAGGGCATCGCCCGCCTTGCCGATCGCCGCTACGCCGTCGCCTGCGCCAGCGGCACGGCCGGCCTGCACATGGGCGTCCGGGCCCTGGGCATCGCCGAGGGCGACGAGGTGATCACCACCCCGTTCAGCTTCGTGGCCTCGGCCAACTGCCTGCTCTACGAGCGGGCCGTGCCCCGCTTCGTCGATATCGAGGAGGACAGCCTGGGCATCGATCCGGGCCTGATCGACGCCGCGGTGACCAGCCGGACCAAGGCCATCCTGCCCGTCCACGTCTTCGGCAAGCCGTGCAAGATCGACCCGATCATGGCCACCGCCCGGGCCCGGGGCTGGTCGGTGATCGAGGACTCGTGCGAGGCCCTGGGGACCACCCTGAACGGCAAGCCGATGGGCAGCTACGGCGACGTGTCGGTCTTCGCCTTCTACCCCAACAAGCAGATCACGACCGGCGAGGGCGGGATCGCCCTGACCGACGATGCCGGGATCGCCGAGGTGATGTCCAGCCTGCGCAACCAGGGCCGGGACACGGACGGCACCTGGCTGCGCCACGTCCGGCTCGGCTACAACTACCGGATCGACGAGATGTCGGCGGCCGTCGGCGTCGCCCAGCTGGAGCGCCAGGCCGAGCTGCGCGCCGGGCGCAACCGGGTGGCACGGGCCTACGAGCAGGCCTTCGCCGGCCGCGACTGGGTCCGCCTGCCGCAGGCCGGTCCGGGCGAGGATGTCGACTGGTTCGTGTACGTCCTGCGCCTGGCCCTCGAGATCGACCGGGATGCCCTGATCGGCCGCCTGGCGGCGCGCGGCGTTCCCTCCCGGCCGTATTTCGCGCCCATCCACCTCCAGCCGTTCTACCAGGCGGCGTTCGGGTTCAAGGCCGGCGACTTCCCGGTCACCGAGCGGGTGGCCCGCTCCACCCTGGCCATCCCGTTCTCGAGCCGGCTCACCCAGGACGACGTGGAGTACGTCGCCCAGGTCATCATCGAGGCCGCCGAGTCGCGCTGAGAATCCAGGTCGGGGCGCGCCCGTCGGACGGTTTCAGCCGGGTTTGGTGAGGTTAGGTACACTTCCCCCATCCCCGCGTGCCGACCCGGGAGTCGGGGCAGCGGTGACGTTCTTCCCCAGAAGACGGCTGAGGACTGACATACCCAGATGCCGGCCCGCCCCCATCGTCCCTTGCGACCCCACGCGACTCCCAGACCTGCCATGACGGATCCGTCTCCAGGCTCGACCGCGCCAGGTCGGCCCATGGCAGCTCGCTTCGGGGTTGTCGGCTCAATCTATTCCGGGTCACGTGCCCCCCGTGAAAGAGGAGCGAACATTGCCGAACGACCGAACCCGCGCCACTGCGCGCCCTGGTCAACCACGTAGGCAAAGCCACCTCAGGCGAATCCTCGCCTTCCTCGTCGTCGCCACGGCCCTGATCGCGGGCGTGATCGCCAGCGGCGAGAGCTTCAACGCCGACCCTGTCCTCGCCGCGGCCCAGTCCGGCCGTTCCGTCCTCCAGGACACCAGCTCAGCCCTCCACTGGAGCGCCGGCTGGCGGACCGTCAAGACCTCGACTGCGTCGGGCGGCACCGAGAAGGCCACCGGCCGGGCCGGCGCCTCGGTCACCCTCCGCTACAACGGGACGTCGGTCCAGGTGACCGGTCCCACCCGCCGAGCCGGCGGGACCATGCTGGTCAACCTTGACGGCGTGAGCCACACCGTCTCGACCCGGTCCAGCGGGTTCCACGGCCGGCAGCTCCTCTTCTCGGCGACGCCGGCCAACGGCCTGCACGTCCTCACGGTCACCTTCGCCGGGACGCCCAGCAACAGCTACCTCGCGATCGACGCGATCACGATCATGGAGATCGCCCCGGTCGTGGCCCCAGCCGCGACGGCGACGCCTGTCCCGACCCCCCGGCCGACGGCCACCCCAACCTCGAACCCCACGCCCCGCCCCACGCCCGCCGCGACCCCGGTCGCGACGCCCGTCGCAACGCCGGTCCCGACGCCGCGTCCGACGGCGACCCCGGCGCCCACCCCAACCCCGGCCCCGGTCGTGTCCGGCAGCGGCATCGCCGTCCCGTCGTCCATCGACAGCAGCGGCTCGACCGACGCCTCGGCCAAGCTGGCCTCGTTCATCGCCAGCGTGCCCGACGGCTCGACGATCGTCTTCGCGGCCGGCGGAACGTACCGCCTCAACCACGGGATCGTCCTCGACAGCCGGCGCAACCTCGTCTTCGAGGGCAATGGCGCCACGCTCCACGCGTACGGCTCGGGCTCGGTCGTCACCGACAGCCCGTTCGACCTGCGCCAGGGCGACAGCGGGATCACGATCCAGGACTTCACCCTGCTCGGCGACAACCCCACCGCCGGGACCAGCTCGGCCTACCACAGCAGCGCCGAGAACCAGATCGGGGTGACGATGTACGGCGCCAAGAACGTGACCGTCAACAACGTCACGATCAGCGGCTCATACGGTGACTGCTTCTACGTCGGGATGACCAACTCGAACGTCTGGTCGGACACGGTCACCTTCAGCAACTCGACCTGCGAGCGGGCCGGCCGGAGTGGCGTGGCGATCGTCGCCGGCAGCCACGTCACGGTCGCCAACGACACGTTCGCCAGCCTGGCCATGCACGTCCTCAACATCGAACCCGACAACTCGTCGGGCGGTGGTACCTATGTCACGTTCCGCAACAACAACGTGGGGACGTACGGGATCAGCGCCCAGTACTCGGGCTACTTCTTCGGGGCCGACGGTGCCTCGGGCGCGAGCGTCCACGACATCACCGTCACCGGCAACACCGTGACCGGCAATCCCCACGCCGGCTACGACGGCTCGGTCCGCGCGCTGAACACGACCGTCGAGGTCTCCCGTCGCGCGAACATCATCTTCACCAACAACACCGCCACCCTGAGCGCGCCGGGCCCGGTCCTCCTGTTCAGTCATGTCGACGGACTGACCGTGACCGGCAACCACCAGCCGCTCTCGTCGGGGTCCCTCACCCGGATCTCCGACTGCACCTCGGTCAACGCCCAGTAGCCCATCCGGACCCGGGGCGGCTTCGACCGCCCCGGAACCCCCGGCACCGCCCGGGACCATCAACCTATAGACCGCCGGGGCGCGGAATTGCTACGTTTGAGCTCGATTGGTTCGCGTCGCGGGTCCACGTCCGGCGGCCACCTGAAAATCGCACACCCGTCGTGAGGCGGGGCCGCAAAGCCACGGGGCTCTCCGAGTCAGCCGGGTTCCCGAAAGGAGGTCCGCTCCAATGCGTTGGAATGACCCCAAGCCCCTCGTCTCCTCCCTCGTCGCACGCGTTCGCGGCCCGCACCTGCTGGCCGCGGCTGCCGCCGGGCTCGTGGTGACCGCGGCCTTCGTCGGCTCCTCGGTCGGTTTCGGCGGCTCGCCCACCGCCCAGCACGAAGCGCAGGGTGTCGCGGTCGTCGCCGGTGCCCGGACGACGGTCGAAGGCGCGATCGTCCCGACGAACACCACCAGCCCTTCGTTCCTGCCGTTCGGCCTGCTGCCCTCGCCGTCGCCCCTGGCGACCGCCACCCCCGCTCCGGCCGTGACCAAGACCCCGACCGTGAGCAAGCCCAGGACCGGCTCCCGGCCGGCCCCCCGGCCGGTGTCCAAGCCCACCTCGAAGCCCAAGGTCGTGGCCGGGATCCACGTCCCGTCGTCGATCAACTCGAGCGGCTCGGCCGACGCCAGCTCGGCCCTCAACGCGTTCATCCGGAGCGTGCCCAACGGCTCCACGATCGTGTTCAAGGCCCACGGCGTCTACCGGATGAACCACGGCATCGTCCTCGACAGCCGCCACAACCTGGTCTTCGAGGGCAACGGCGCGACGCTGCGCTCGTATGGCTCCGGCTCGGTCGTGACTGACAGCCTGTTCGACCTGCGCAGCGGGGACAGCGGGATCACCGTCCGCGACTTCACCCTGCTCGGGGACAACCCGACGGCTGGTACCAGCTCCGCCTATCACGGCGGCGCCGAGAACCAGATCGGGGTCACGATGTACGGCGCCCGGGGCGTCAACATCAACCACGTCACGATCAGCTCGACCTACAGCGATTGCGTCTACGTCGGGATGACCAACTCCGGCGTCTGGTCGGATGGGGTGACCTTCACCAGCTCCACCTGCGAGCGCGCCGGCCGGAGCGGGATCTCGATCGTGGCCGGAACCCACGTGACGGTGTCCGGCGTCCGGTTCACGGGCCTGGCGATGCACGTCCTGAACATCGAGCCGGACTACTCCTCGGGCGGCGGCACGTACGTCATGTTCCGTAGCAACAGCGTCGGGACGTACAGCCTCAGCCGCCAGTACTCGGGCTACTTCTTCGCCGCCGACGGCGCCCCGGGCTCGAAGGTCAACAACATCACGGTCACCGGCAACCACGTCAGCGGCAATCGCGCCGGCTACGACGGGATCGTGTGCGGCCTCAACACCACCGTCGAGGTCTCCCGCCGGTCGCACATCGTCGAAACGAACAACACGGCCAGCCTGACGGCGTCGGGCCCCGTCCTCCTCTTCAACCACGTCGATGGCCTGACGGTGACGGGCAACCACGAAGCCCTCTCCCATGGGTCATTGGTCCGGGTCCAGGACTCGACCTCCGTCCACGTTCAATAGCCGGGCCGCGCTGTCACAATCGGCTGACGCCGGACGCCGTTGCCCGGCGTCAGCGGACCCAACCAGCGCGAACCAGCACCCGGCGGAGGCTCAGTGGAAGAACAGATTGCGGTTGTCGGCCTTGGCTACGTCGGCCTGCCGGTGGCCTTGGCATTTGCCCGGCAGTACCCCGGCACGATCGGCTTCGACATCAATGCGGCCCGGGTCGACGACCTGCGCCGGGGCGTCGATCGCTCCGGCGAGCAGGACCCCCAGCCCCTCCTCGACAGCTCGATCCGGTTCACCGCCGATCCGGCCGAGCTCGTCGAGCGGACCTTCTTCGTGGTGGCGGTGCCGACCCCGGTCGACGCCGATAACCGGCCGGACCTGACGCCCCTCGAGGGCGCCTCGCGGATCGTCGGCCAGCACCTGACCCGGGGCGCGGTGGTCGTCTACGAATCGACCGTCTATCCCGGCGTCACCGAGGAGATCTGCGGCCCGATCCTGGAACGCGAGTCGGGCCTCAAGGCGGGGATCGACTTCAAGCTCGGCTATTCACCCGAGCGGATCAACCCGGGCGACCGGGAGCACACCCTCGAGCGGATCATGAAGATCGTGTCCGGCCAGGATCCGGCAACCCTCGAGCGGGTGGCCGACGCCTACGGCCGGATCATCACCGCCGGCATCCACCGGGCGCCCTCGATCAAGGTCGCCGAAGCGGCCAAGGTGATCGAGAACACCCAGCGCGACCTGAACATCGCCCTGATGAACGAGATCGCGGTCATCTCCGACCTGCTCGGCATCCGGACCTCGGACGTCCTCGCCGCGGCCCGGACCAAGTGGAATTTCCTGCCGTTCGCGCCGGGCCTCGTCGGCGGCCACTGCGTGGGCGTCGATCCGTACTACCTGACGACCAAGGCCGAGCAGCTCGGCTACCAGCCCGAGGTGATCCTGGCCGGCCGGCGGATCAACAACCGGATGGCCGCGTTCATCGTCGAGAAGCTGGTCAAGCTGCTGATCAACGCCGACCAGCCGGTCAAGGGCGCCCGGATCGGGATCATGGGCCTGACCTTCAAGGAGAATGTCTCCGACCTGCGCAACAGCCGGGTGCCGGACATCGTCCGGGAGCTCGGCCAGTACGGGATCAGCCCGCTCGTCCACGATCCCCTCGGGGCGCCGGCCCAGGCGCTCCACGAGTACGGCATCCAGATCCAGCCGCTCGACGACCTGACCGGCCTCGACGCCCTGATCCTGGCCGTGCCCCACGCCGCCTACCTGGCCGATGGCCTGGCCCCGATCTTCGCCCGGGTCAAGCCCGGCGGGGTGCTGATCGACGTCAAGTCGGCGATCGCCCCGGCCGACATCCCGGCCGACCTCCAGCACTGGAGCCTGTGACACGCCCGTGCGCATTGCCCGGGCGCTGAAGCGTGCGATGGATGTCGCCGGCGCCCTCGTCGCCCTCGTCCTGCTCTCGCCGGTCATGGCCTGGACGGCCCTCGCCGTGCTGGTCACCCAGGGCCGGCCGGTCCTCTTCCGCCAGGAGCGGCCCGGACTCGGCGGCCGGCCGTTCACGATCTACAAGTTCCGGACCATGCGGCCGACCAGGCCGGGCGAGGTCTACTACCTGACCGACGACGACCGGATGACCCGCCTGGGCCACTTCCTGCGCTCGTCCAGCCTCGACGAGCTGCCCGAGCTGTGGAACGTCCTGCGCGGGGACATGAGCCTGGTCGGGCCGCGGCCGCTGCTGATGGAGTACCTCGACCAGTATTCAACGCTCGAGGCGCGCCGCCACGATGTCCGCCCGGGGATCACCGGCTGGGCGGCGGTGAACGGACGGAACAAGCTCGAGTTCAGCGACCGGCTGGCGCTCGACGTCTGGTACCTCGACCACTGGAGCCTGGCCCTCGACCTGCGGATCCTGGCCATGACGGTGGCCCAGGTCGTCCGCCGCCAGGGCGTGTCGGCCACCGAGGACCTGGGCCTGGGCTTCCGCCTGCCGGGCCTCAACGACGATCCCGAGCCGAGCGCTACGCCCGATCCCCGCGGCTGACGCGGGCGCCGGACCTGCCATTACAGGTCGAGGATCATCACCGTTTCGTGGCGATCGATGCCCGCGTCCTGGTAGCCGGCCGCCCGGTACATCTCGGCGGCCCGGGTGTTGAGCGGGTGGACCCGAAGCCGGACCCGATCGGTGCCGCCCGCCCGCGCCGCGGCGTGGAGCGCCTGGAGCATCGCGCGGCCGTAGCCCTGGCCCTCGCTCGAGCGTCGGACCCCAAGGCCCAGGCTGGGCATCACGAAGCCCTCGTCCCAGCCCCGGAGCATGCCGTAGGCCACCGCGACCGGGCCGACCATCCCGATCAGGAAGACGTCCTTGCCGTGCAGGGCACAGATCCGGGTCGCCTCGGCGTAGGTCATCGGGTGAGGCTGGAAGTAGGTCCCGTCGATGTTCGCGAAGAGATCACCCAGGGCCGCGGCATCGTCGGGTACGACCCGGCTGATCCTGATCTCCGCGTTCGGACCGGACGCGTCCGCCGCGAGGGGCCGCTGGGCCTCCACCGGCGGATCGGCGTCGCCGGGCCCCGACGCCGGGCTGAGCGGCGCGCGATAGACCGGGAAGTAGCCCTGGTCGATGGCCATCCCCGGCTCGACCTGGGCGAGACGCTCCTGGGCCAGGCCGTCGGCGACCTCCGCGTCCAGGACCCAACGGCCGGTGTGGAAGGTATGCCGGCGGGGCGAGAAGCGGCTCTTGAACCAGAGCAGGCTGTCCTGG
The DNA here is from genome assembly GCA_035308745.1 of Candidatus Limnocylindrales bacterium. Taxonomy (GTDB): domain Bacteria; phylum Chloroflexota; class Limnocylindria; order Limnocylindrales; family CSP1-4; genus Palsa-1033. The sequence goes on from DATGGC010000191.1 coordinate 13,323, forward strand.
GCACTGCCCCGGCCGCCGCCCAGGTGGAGGACCGTCGAGCCCCGCTCGATGGCCCACTCGATCGCGAAGTCGACGAGGGCCTTGGACGGCGACAGCGCGGCGTAGGCCGAGTCGGTCCCGACCAGGTACCACTCGGCCAGGCCATCGACCTCGGTGAACAGGCCGGCGGCGGCGACGGTCCCGTCGAGCCGGGTCACGAGCAGATGGAGGCGATCGCCGAGGGCTTCGCGCAGGCGTCGGAAGTCCTCTTCCTGGAAGAGGTAGAAGTCGGTCGCATGGAGGCGGGCCATGGTGTCGTTGTAGAGCCGGGCGAACGTCGCCAGCTCGCGCCACTCGGTGTCCACCTCGGTCTCCAGGCCGGCCCGGCGCGAGCCGTCGATCTCTCGCCGCAGGCCCCGGCCGTAGGCCGCCCGAGCCTCCTGGTAGCCATGGGTCAGGTCGACCGACACGGTCCGTCCGCCGGCCACGATCGGCTCCGGCGCGCCCGTCTCCGGGCCGGCGGCCCGGAGGCCCGAGGCCAGCGAGGCATTGCCCAGGATCGGATGGAAGCGGGTGAAGGCGGTGACCGCGCCCTGCGAGCGCCACAGCGCCTGGATCTCCGCCCAGGCGCCCTGGATGAAGGCGTCGCCGGGGGCACAGTTCCAGGCCAGCGGCCCGGGGTAGCCGTAGACCGAGTGGACGTCGGTCAGGCCCTCGCGCTGGACCCCCGCCTCGTCGGTGATCGGCCGAAGGAGATACGGCCAGGCAAAGCCGCGCCGGTCGTCATGGACCACCGCGAGGTAGCCGCTGCCTTCCCGCGACCCCTCGGAGTAGGCGTGGTAGCCGGCGCCGTGGAAGATGTCGCGGGCAGCGCGCTCGAGCCATGCGTCCCAGGCGGGATCGTCTGGTCGGACGACGTCGACTCGGGTGGTCGCCCCCGACATGGTCTTCTCCTCAGCGTGGCTAGACTGACGTGCCGGGGAATGGTGCACCAAGTGCCTGAGGGCTGCCTGAGGGCCGCCTGAGACTCGCCGGTACCCATGGAACGGAGCGAGCGACAGGGTGTTACGGCGGATCGCGGTTGCCCTGGCTCGCCAATCCTGGCTGCGCAAGCTGGTCGTCAGCACGCCCGGCGTCCGTGACCTGGCCTGGCGCTTCGTGGCCGGCGAGGACCTCGACGCCGGGATCGTCACCCTGCGCCGGCTGGCCGGCCGGGGCGTCGGCGGGACGCTCAACCACGTGGGGACGCACGTCCACGACGCCGGCGAGGCCCGCGTGGCGACCGACGACCTGATCGTCGCCGTCAACCGGATCCGGGCCGAGGGGCTGAGCGCCAGCGTCTCGGTCAAGCTCACCCAGATCGGCCTGGATGTCGACGATGCCCTGTGCCGCTCCGAGTTCCGGCGGGTCCTCGATGCGGCCGCGGCGGCCGACGTCTTCGTGTGGACCGACATGGAAGAGTCGCCCTATGTCGCCCGCACCCTGGCGATCTTCGACGAGATGCGGACGACCTATGGCCGCGACCGGGTGGGCATCGTCCTGCAGGCCTACCTCCGCAAGCGGGCGGGCGACGTCGAGGCCCAGATCCAGGCCGGCTCGCGAATCCGGATCGTGAAGGGCGGCTACTGGGAGACGCCCGACGTGGTCTACCGGGTCCAGGCCGAGATCGACCAGGCCTTCAGCCGCGTCGTCCGCCTGCTGCTCGAGGGTGGCTACCAGCCGGCGATCGCGACCCACGACCCGGCCGTGATCAACCTGGCTCGGGCGATCGTCAAGGAGCGCGCGATCGCACCCGGGTCGTTCGAGTTCCAGATGCTCTACGGCG
>DATGGC010000192.1:0-1631 GCA_035308745.1 Candidatus Limnocylindrales bacterium
CACAGCGCTGGGTCGGCCGAGGCCTTGGCCAGCTTGACGCTCAGGACGGCATCCTCCACGGCCGGATCCGTCTCGGCATCGGCCCCGATCGCCTCGAAGCCCCCCACGTCCAGGGTGTGGGCACCGCGGTGGAGGTTGACCAGGGTCGCTTCGCCGGCAAAGCCGATCCGATTGAGCTCGACCTTGATGAACGTGCCCAGGGCCATCGTGCTGGCCGTCTCGTAGACGCACAGGGCGTGGTCGCCAGGGTCGGAGATTCCGCCGGGCGTGCCTTCGAGCGGCTTGCCAAGGATCGTGCTCGCCTCGCCGGCCGTGAGCAGGTCGCAGGCCTCCTGGGTCGTCATCCCCGGGAGGCGGCTGCTGTCGATCGCCGGGTCCTCGAGCAGGTTCGACGGGCCGGGCGACACGCTCGCCCCGGGTCCGCTGCTCGACTGGGCGTTGCAGCCCAGCAGGCCGGCCACGATCAGCCCCACGAACACGCTCCGCGCCAGCTCCACGGTCGAGACTCTACTCGATCGAGAACCGCGCCCCGGATGACTCGGCTACGCTCTCGGCGATGACCGCCTTGCCCGCCGCCGTTGCCCCGCCCGTCCCGATCCGGACGGTCACGGCCACGCGCTACGTCACGGCCCTCCGCGAAGGGGGCTCGATGCCCGGCCTGGTCGAGGCCGACGACGATGGGCTGTACGTGGTCAAGTTCCATGGCGCCGGCCAGGGACCACGGGTCCTCGTGGCCGAGTTGATCGCCGGGGAGCTCGGCCGAGCCCTGGGATTGACCGTGCCCGAGATCGTGCTGGTCGAGCTCGACCCGGCCCTCGCGCCGGCCGAGCCCGATTCGGAGATCCAGGAGCTGCTGGCCCGCAGCCCGGGCCTCAACCTGGGCCTCGACTTCCTGCCCGGCGCCCTCCCCTACCGGCCGATGACCCCGGTCGATCCCGACCTGGCGGCCAGCATCGTCTGGTTCGACGGCCTGATCACCAACGTCGATCGGACGGCCCGCAACGTGAACCTCCTGATGTGGGGCAAGCGGCTATGGCTGATCGACCACGGCGCCGCCCTGTACGTCCACTTCACCTGGCGCGATCCGAGCGCGCACGCCCGGCGCGACTTCCCCAAGATCGCGGACCACGTCCTGCTGCCCTACGCCTCGTCGATCGCCGCCGCCGACGAGCGGCTCGCCCCGCTGGTCACGCCGGCGCTCCTCGAGCCGATCGTGGCTGCCGTTCCGGACGCCTGGCTGCGTGACGGGGCGGGCTCGCTGGCCACCCCCGCCGATCACCGGCGAGCCTACCTCGACTACCTGCTGGCCCGCCTCGAGGCGCCCCGGCCATTCATCGCGGAGGCCGATCGTGCCCGCAGCTCGTAGCCCGTTCGAGTACGCGATCCTGCGCGTCGTGCCTCGCGAGGATCGGGGCGAGAGCTTCAACGCCGGGATCGTCCTGCACTCCCGGCCGCGGCGCTTCCTGGGCGCCCGGGTCGAGCTCGATCCCGGCGTCCTCCAGGTCCTGGCCCCCGGCTGCGATCCGGGCGTCGTCCAGGCCCAGCTCGACGCGATCTCCCGGATCTGCGCGGGCGACCCGGCGGCCGGCCCAATCGCCGCCCTCAGCCGGCCGGAGCGTTTCCACTGGCTG
>DATGGC010000193.1:0-3510 GCA_035308745.1 Candidatus Limnocylindrales bacterium
AACGAGATTCAATCTTCGTGGCCCAATCCGGCGAAGTTGTCCACGGCCCGCCCACAGATCCGGACTGGCTCGGGCTCCGATCGGGCCCACCGACTCCCTACCGAGCTGGTTCGGTGACGGTCGCCCGGGGTTCAGCGGCGCCGAACCAACGCAGTCCGGTCGCGATGGCCAGCAGCAGGATGGCGAACAGGACGGCATGCCAGGGCGCGTACGGCAGGGCCGTAGTTGCGTTGTCGAACACGGCCGACCATGCATCCGGGATGAGCGGCGCGATGAGCCCTCGGGTGAAGTCGAACGCCGGTCCGAGCAAGTCCTGGGCGATCGACGAAATGATGAACAGGAGCAGCACGTCGAGCACCTGGGCCCGGCCCATCCGCGGCCGGAGCACCGCGTAGGCGATGAGGCCAACCGCCAGGACCCCGATCGCCACGTCGACCGGGCCGTGATCCCAGTCGAAGACGCGGAGGCCCTGGCGAACCACTGTGCCAAGGGCTCCCGCGAGCAAGCCAACGACGATCAGGCCAAGCACGCCCGGCGACGTGCCCGAGGTCGCGGCGATCGCCGTCCAGAACGGGCCGAGGAGCCGGCCATCCTGGGCCGGTACCGCCGGTCGGGGCTGTGCCGCCACCTCGACCGCGGCCGCGGCTCGCTCTGGCCCGAGGATCCGTTCGAGGATCGCCTCGTACGGCGCCGTGTCCTGAGGCTCGGACGAGCAGATCGCGTCATAGATGCCATCGGCGACCGCGACGGGCGAACAATCGCCCTCGAGGGCGATCTCGGCGCTCGCGAGCGCCTGGAGCTGTCGATAGCCGCGATGCCCCCGCTCCGCGTCGGCCTCGGTTGTGAAGTCCTTTGGATCCTCGGCGTCCCTGAGCGCTCGCAACTCCTTCATCTGGGCCTTGAGTGCCTCGAGCGGACCAACCTGAGCCTCGCCCCGGGCGGCGGCGGCGAGCGCAGCCTCCAGCTCGGGCGTCCCCACGCCGGCGGCCCGTGTGGCATGGGCCGCGGCTGCCGCTGCCAGCTGCGCAAGCTCTGACGGGGACCCGAGGGCAACGAGCGCCTCGAGCCGAGGGAATCGATACTCGAGGCGAGAGGAGCGCGATGGACGCGATCTTCCAGGATCGCTCCACCGGAACAGGCGTGGAATCGGTTGGATCCACAGTCGACGGCGTTCTTCGCGGAGACGCGCGGCGACCCGTTCGAAGGCTGCTTTGTCGCGCCGCATGTCGGCCCTCGCATCCCAGAGCGCGAGGATCCCGTTGGTCACCGGCAGCGTTGTCGGGGTCTCCAGGCGCCAAAGCTCGCTGAGCTCGTGGTAGACCGCGTATGGATCCGACCAGGCCCGATAGATCCGGGCATCCGCGGCGTGCACGGCGAATTCCGCCGATCCAGGTCGCATCCGGCGCAGGACCGAACGCGACCATGCCGGCCAGACCTGTCCACCCAGGAAGGTCCAGACGCCGATCCAGGCCAGCGCGACCACGTCGAGCGCGATGAGGTCAGCGGGGATCACGGTGGCGACCGCCAGGATCAGTACGAGGGGGACGGCAATCGAGAGGAAGCCAAGCGGGTCGGCTCGCGCACTCGCCCCGAGACACAAGACCAGCCAGGCAACGACGACGACCAGGAGAAGTGGCTGGGCCCAGGCAGCGTAGAACGGCGCGCTTACGAGGGCGACGACCATGACCCCGACGGCGGCCGCGATCGCGACGGGCTCCGCAGCCCAGGGCGGCAGGTTCGGGGTCCGAACCGGGACGTTGATCTGGCGCGGCTCGGTCATCGCGCCGAGTCTCTCACCCCGACCCTCGTTGGCCTAGCCCTCGCCCGGCACGCCGGGCACAACAAAGCGCCCGAAGGAACCTCTGGCTCGGCTCCGAGTCCGCAGATGCAAGCACCTGTAGCCTCAAGGCTCCGGTCCGTAGGCCCCTCCGGGCAAGACGAAATGTACCCCTCGAGCCGGGTCGTCGACCAGCGGCTTATCCACGACTTTCAAAGCTCGGAGGCCGCTCCCAAGCACGTTGTCCACGCCTCATCCACAGGACTTTGTCCGGATGCACCAGTACCTTCTTGTCACCGGGAAACGAGTCGGACGGCCTGACGAGCGGCCCGAGTGCGGTCAGCAGTCGAAGGCGAACCAGCACAGCTCGTTGCGCAGCCGCTCATCGTCCAGGACGAGCGCCCGGATCCCGGGCGGGAGCTGGGCGCGCTGCCACTGGCACTCGAGGCGACCGGCGGCGTCGCCCTCGCCCTCGGCCGCGGCAGCCCGGGCAGCCCGGACCGCGTAGGCAGCCGCCCCGAGCTCGTGGGCCGCGACATGGCCCACGGCGGCGGCCTGGCCGGCCGCATACGCCGCGTGGCGGGGCGCACCGCTCAGGTCCCGGGCCGCGCCGTTGGCATGACCGGCCGCGGTTCGGGCGACGGCCCAGGTGACCTCACCGCGGGCCCACGCCCGCCCGAGCTCGATGGCCCGGCGGGGACGATCGTCGCCGGGCCGGGCCTCCTCGAAGTGGTGCAGGACGTGCTCGGCGCAATCGGCCGCCCAGCATGCCAGCAGCTGGTGGTCACCGTCCTCGAGGGTCCCGCCTCGACGGATCGTGATGAACCGCGGGTCGCGGATCGTGGGCAGGATCATTCGTCGATCTCGAGCGGCCAGCGGTCACCACCGGTTGGCAGGCCATCGGCGTCGATCTCCAGCTCCGCGGTCCCCACCCGCCAGCGTGTCTCGGTCAGGCGCTCGATCGTGCGCTCGGCGGCCACGACCTGGAGCTCCGGCCCGATCGAGAGCATCGCGACCGGTTCGCTCGCCCCGATCGCAAGTCGCGACCGTCGACGGTGGACGGCGACCGCGCTCGCCAGGGGCCGGCCGATCACCTCCAGCTCGTGCTCGGGCCCCCACGCGAACGCCAGCGGCCGGACGCCCTCCCCCGTCGTCGTGACGACGTTGCCGTGGATCTCGCGTTGATCGGCGGATGGGTGGAGGGTCAGCAGTCCCGCGGCCGTGGTCAGCTCCAGCCGGCTGGGCCGACCGGTCGGGTCGACCTCGAGGAGCAGGGCGTGGGTGATGCCCTCGGTGCCGATCGAAACGGCCCGCCAGCGGCGACCGCGGTTCCCGTCGGCGACCGACCAGGTGAGGCGCGCTCCGTCGACGAGTGCCAGCGAGCCGGCGACGCGGATGAGCTCAGACGTTGGCCGGTTCCTCGACCAGGCCCGCCGCGGCCGCGACAGCCTCCAGCTCGCCGGCCAGGGCCGGCGCCACGCGACCCCGGACACGCACGGCGGTGGGACCGTAGTCAAGCTCGACCGAGCCCCGCTCCCGGATCCGGGCGATCAGCTCACCGGCCAGGTATGGGATCTCGAGGTCAACGGCCACGCCCAGGGACCCGATCAGCGAGCCCAGTGCCAGGCGCAGCTCATCGAGGCCATAGCCCGACGTGGCGCTGATCCGGACGGCCCCGGCGGTGATCGGCGCGGGCAGGGCCGGGTCGGCCGACGCCGGGTCGACGAGGTCGG
>DATGGC010000194.1:0-9535 GCA_035308745.1 Candidatus Limnocylindrales bacterium
GGTCGTGGCGGCCGACGGCGAGCGCTCGTTCGTGGCCGATCGGGGCGCGGCGGACCTCATCGCCCCGGCGGACCTGCGACCATCGTGGTTCAGCGCGGTCGAGCTGGTCCACCTGCCCTTCTATTCGCTCATCGGCGAGCCGCTGGGCAGCGCCGGCCGCGAGGCAATTCGGCTGGGCCGGGCATCTGGCGCGGTGGTCAGCCTCGACCTCGCCTCGGTCGGGCCGTTGCTGGCCAACGGCCGGCCGGCGGCACTGGCTTTGGTCCGGGCCGTGGCGCCGGACGTGCTCCTGACAACCGGCGCCGAGCTGGCGGAACTGCTCGACTCGCCCAACCGGGCAGTGCTCGGGGCGCGGGCCCTGGGCCTGGCCCCGGTCGTGATCGTGAAGCGCGGTGCCAACGGGGCGACGGTCCACCTCCTCGACGCATCGGGCGCTTCGATCACCTTCGACGTCGCGACCAAGCTACTCGCCGCGCCCGACACGACCGGCGCCGGCGACGCGTTCGACGCCGGCTTCCTGATCGCCTACGTCGAGGGCCGGCGGACCGGGCGCTCGACGCCGGCCGGGCTGCGTCGCGCGGTGCTGGCGGGCCATCGCGCGGCGGCCCGCCAGCTCATCGGGCCGCGACCGGAGCTCGACCTGCGCTGAGTCGCGCCGAGTCCCGCTTAGGGTCAGCCGACCAGGAAGCGATCGAACCAGTCGAGCATCCGGGTCATCCGGTCGATCCGCCGGTCGACCCGGCCCGCGGCCTGGTAGACGTGGTACTCCTCGGGGTAGAGGACGTATTCAACGGTCCGGCCACGGGCCCGGAGGGCCACGAAGAGCTGCTCGTTGTCGGCCTTCGGGCAGCGCTCGTCGGCTTCGGCCTGGAGGATCAGGAGCGGCGTCCGGACGTCGGCCACGTGAGCCAGTGGCGACTGGCGCCACAGCTTGAGCATGCCGGCCTCGCTCAAGGGATCGCCCAGCAGGGATGTCCGCGAATAGTCCGGGCCGCTGTCGGAGTTGGCCCAGGCATTGACCTGGTTGGTCACGCCGTTCTCGCTGACCGCCGCCGCAAAGCGGGCCGAGGTCCCGACGAGCCAGTTGACCATGAATCCGCCGTAGCTCAGCCCGAGCAGGCCGACCCGTGCGGGGTCGGCCCAGCCGGTCGCGACCGCCTGGTCGAGCGTGGCCAGGACGTCCTCGGCGTCGACCCCGCCCCAGTCACCGAGCTGGGGCCTGATCCATTCCCGGCCGTACGTGGCCGAGCCACGGATGTTCGGCAGGAGGACGCGATAGCCGCGCGCGACGAGGAGCGAGACCTCGAGGCTCGGCGCCGCAGTCCAGGCTCCGAGCGGACCGCCGTGGATGTCGATGACGGTCGGCAGGGCGCGCATCCCGGCGTCGGGCGGCGAGGCCATCCAGACGTCAATCGGCCCGCCAGGGCCCGGAGCCTGGATGAGGCGCATCTCGGGCTGGGCGACCGCCGACTGCCACGCCGAGCCGATGCTCGTCCGCGTGCGCAGGCCCCCACCCTCGACGGTCATCACCTCGGGTGCCCGTGCGTCGAGCGTCCCGACGACCACGACGCGTCGGCCGCCCGCGGCGATCGCCAGGTGGTCGCAGGCGGCATCACCCGTGGCGAGCGGCCGCGGCGAACCCGCTCCCCGGCCCGTGGCCGAATCGATCGTGAACCGCCACGGCAGGCAACGGCCATGGTCCGAGACGAGCGCGACGAGGGCGTCGCTGCCGGCCCAGGACGGGCCGCCGCGCGAGCTCGCCTGCCAGCCGTGGAGGTCAGTGTCCACCCACGAGCCGACCGGCCGGTCGAGATCCGGGGCGAGCTCGCTGGCCGCTCCCGAGCCATCCGCCGCGGCGACGACGATCGTCGGGCTCAGGTCGTCGAGCGGATCTGGCGCTGTCACGCCGACGGCGGCAAGCCAGCGGCCGTCCGGGGAGATCACCGGGCGACTGGCCGGACCGCCGAGGCGGAGCAGCTCGGTCGGCTCGTCCCCGTCCACGCCGACGCGCCAGATGGTCGTCCGCGGCCAGATGTCGGCCGTCTCCGAGCGATCGGCGGCGAAGACGATCGACCGTCCCGAGGGATCCCAGCTCGGCTGCTGGACGCCCCAGTCGCCGTGCGTGAGCTGGCGTGCCCGCGCCCCGCGGCGGGCCCTGATCACGAAGAGGTGCTCCCAGTGATCCACGTGGCCCTGCTCGTCCCAGCGCCAGTCGGCCCGGTTGATCCGCCGTCCAAGCGGAGCGCGATTCGCCGCCTGATCGGCGCTCGCCGCCGGCCGTGACGCGCTCGCGATGAGGAAGCGGGCTGGACCGGCCTCGGTCGTGTAGGCCAGCCGATCGCCCCGGGGCGACCAGGCCAGCTCGCCGACGCCGTGCTCCGGAGCGACCACGGTCCACGGCTCATTGGGTGCCTCCGCGGCGCCGCCGAGGCCCAGGATCTCGAGGGTCGGGACGGCCTCCTTATCGTCGAGGCGCTTGCGCCGGAAGGCAACCAGCGACCCGTCGGGGCTGATCCTGGGCCGACCGTCGTGGACCGCGCCGCCGGTCAACGCCCTGGTCCGGCCCAGGCCGCGAACCAGCGGTACGAGCCAGAGATGCGAGGCGTAGCGATCCTGGGCATCGACGAACCGCCGGGCGACGATCGCGAAGCGGCCGCTCGCTGCGACGTCGAGCTCTTCGAGCACGACCTGGCGGCGAATGATCGCGGGCGTCATCGGTTTGCGGCTCGGTGGTCTGCTGCTCGATGCCTTGGCCATTGCCGAAGCCTAGCGACCGGACGGGCCGCAGTGCCGTACGCTCCACCGGATGGAACGCATTCCGGCCGACGTATCAGTTCGCGAGCGATTGCGCGTCTCGGCCGAGGTCGTCGATGCGCTGGTCGCCGGCGGGCCGATCGTGGCCCTTGAGTCGACGCTGATCAGCCACGGCCTGCCCTACCCCCAGAACGTGGCTGTCGCCCGGGCGTCGGAGGCGGCCGTCCGGGCGGCCGGGGCGACGCCGGCGACGATCGCGATCCACGCCGGTCGAATCCTGGTCGGGCTCGACGATCCGTCGCTCGAGGCGCTGGCCACGGCGCCGGCGGGCTCGGTGCTCAAGGCGGCCCGGCCGAGCCTGGCCGCCGCCTTGGCCGGCGGCGGTTGGGCGGCGACGACGGTGTCGGCGACGATGATCGCGGCCCAGGCGGCCGGCATCCGCGTCTTCGCCACGGGCGGCATCGGCGGCGTCCACCGCGGCGCGTTCGGGGCTGCGGCGTCGCTCGACGTCTCGTCCGACCTGGAGGAGCTGGCCCGGACCCCGGTCGCCGTCGTGTGCGCCGGTCCGAAGGCCATCCTCGACCTGCCCCAGACCCTCGAGTACCTCGAGACCCGGGGCGTGCCGGTCGTGGCGATCGGCCAGGCGGAGGTGCCCGGGTTCTATTCCACGACGAGCGGCGTCGCGGCGCCGCATGTCGTGCCCGGCGTGGCCGAGGCGGCCTGGCTCGTGGCCAACCACCTGGGCCTGGGCCTGGGCTCGGGGATCCTGCTGTGCACGCCGGTTCCGGCCGCCGAGGCACTCCCGCTCGACGAGGCCCGCGAGGCCATCGAACGGGCGCTGACTGAGGCAGGGGCCGCCGGGATCCACGGGCCCGCGACCACGCCCTGGCTCCTGGCCCGGGTCGCCGAGCTGACCAATGGCGCCTCGATCCGGGCCAACACCGCCCTGATCGAGAACGATGCCCGCGTCGCGGGCCTGATCGCGGTGGCGCTGGCGGAGGCATAGGTCGGCGGCCGCGGGCCGGGGCCGTGGACCAGGGCCGCCCGTCCAAGTCCGCACGTTCAGGGCCGCAGTTCGGGGCCGTGGGCCGCGGTTCCACCGCGAATCTGTCGCACATGCTTAGCCAGGGCGCCCGCGACCGTTCCGAGCCCGAATGAGCATCTGGACGGCAGTCCGAATGTCGATTCGATGAATGCACCAGATATTCCGACCGAGATCTGGACCGCGAGCTGCTCAGGAAGGCTCCGAGAAGCCCGGCCGACCGGCGCCTAACAATGTGCGTCATATCTTGTCCGGCGGCCCGCGGCACGGCGACCCGCGGCACGACCGAATACCCCTACTAAGCTTAGGAAGCTCGATCGGGGGGTCGAACGGACCAGGAACGACGGCCAGCGACCTGGGCTGGGGCGCGTTTGACCGCTGGGAGAGGTAAACAAGCCGTTAGAGGCCGGCCCGGCCGCGAGATCGGCGCAATCGGTGTCGGAACGCCGCAGCCTAAGCGTAGTGCCGGTATCGGACGGCGCAGGGCCCGCCTGGCCGGCGCAGGGCCCGCCCAGCGCCACTCCCCACGGCGCGTGCCCAGCGCCACTCCCCACGGCCCCTGTTCCAGCACGGCCCGGGATGGTAGACTGCGGCCTCCCCGAACCCATCAGAGGCCGTGCTGTGTCCGGCTCGATCCAGGCCCCCGCGATCGACGCCCGCGGGATCACGAGGGTCTACAAGGCCAAGCCAACCGACGTCACCGCCCTCGCCGGGATCGACCTCGAGGTCGCCCCGGGCGAGTTCTTCGGCCTGCTCGGGCCGAACGGGGCCGGCAAGACGACGCTCATCAAGATCCTGACCACGCTCCTCCTGCCGTCGTCGGGCAGCGCCCGGATCTTCGGCTTCGACGTCGCCACCGAGACCAAGAAGATTCGCCGGATCATGAACATGGTCGCCGGCGGCGAGCAGTCGGGCTACGGCATCCTCGAGGCCCGCGAGCAGCTCTGGATGTTCAGCCAGTTCTACGGCCTCGGAGCGCGCGAAGGCTGGCGCCGGGTCGACGAGCTGATCGATGCGGTCGGCCTGGGCGAGCAGCGCAACCAGCGAGTCAGCACCCTGTCCACCGGCCAGCGCCAGAAGATGAACTTCGCCCGGGGCCTGCTCAACGATCCGTGGGTCTTTTTCCTCGACGAGCCGACCCTCGGCCTGGACGTGTCGGCGGCTCGCTCGGTGCGCGAGCTGATGGTCGGCTGGCGTGCCGCGGTGCCCGGCCGGACCGTGCTCCTGACCACCCACTACATGGCCGAGGCGGACGAGCTGTGCGAGCGGATCGCGATCGTCGACCGGGGCCGGATCCTGGCGATCGGCAGCCCGGCCGAGCTCAAGCGTCGCGTCCAGCGCGAGTCGATCTTCCGGCTCGAGCTCGACCGGCTGAGCGGCGGTCCGGGCGGCCTGGCCCGCCTGCCCGGGGTCATCTCGGCGGTGGCGGCCATCGATGCCACGAAGGATGGCGAGGCACCGACCCGGCAGACCGTGGTGATCAATCTCGTCCTGCGTGAAGACTCGGCACTGGCCGGCGTCGTCGCGGCGCTGGATGGGCTGGGTGCCCACATCGTGGCCCTGGCGAAGTCCGAGCCGAGCCTGGAGGACGTCTTCGTCGAGCTCGTCGGGCGGGGCTTCGAAGAGGACGACCGCGACGAGGCCGATCCGATGCGGCGCGCGGGGCCGGCCGACCGAGCCCCGGTCGAGCCGCACGAAGCCGGCCAGCCCGACCCTGGCGAGGAGGTCTGATGGCCGCCCCCGGCGTCGTCCAGCCCACGCCCGGCCCGGTCACGGCTCCAGGCCTGCGCGTCTTCGTCGGCCGGCCGACGGCCAGCCCCCAGGAGGCGGCCAATTGGACGCGCCGCCAGGTCTGGGCCAACAACCTCCACTCGATCGTCGGCCGGGCGTATCCCCGGGTCCGGGGCCTCACCCGCGAGCCGTCGTGGCTTGTCTTCCAGATGCTGCTGCCGTTCCTGACCACGTCGTCGTTCGTGTTCGTCTATCGCGCCCTCGACGCGCCGCCGGCCTACATCGGTTTCGTCGTGATCGGCGGGGCGATGACGGCGTTCTGGCTGAACGTGGTCTGGATGATGGCCGCCCAGCTGTATTGGGAGAAGGACCAGGGCAACCTCGAGCTCTACTTCGCAGCCCCGATGAACGTGATGAGCGTGCTCGTCGGGATGGCCGTCGGCGGGCTGGTGATGAGCTCGACCCGGGCGATCAGCATCATGTTCATCGCCACGGTCGTGTTCGGGGTCAGCTTCAGCATCAGCCAGTGGGCCCTGTTGATCGCCGTCTTCGTGCTCACCCTGGCCGCCCTGTACGGCTTCGGGATGATGCTGGCCAGCCTGTTCGTGATGTGGGGCCGCGAGGCGTTCCACCTGACCCAGCTGATGACCGAGCCGGTCTACTTCGTGTCCGGGCTGAACTTCCCGGTCGGTCGGCTGGGCTTCATCGGCGCCCTGGCGATCGCGCTCATCCCGCTGGCCGTCGGGCTCGACGCGATGCGCCAGCTGGCGTTCGTGTCGACCGGCCCGACGGGGACCCCCGAACCCTGGGTCGAGGCCCTGATCCTGGTCGCGATGACCGCGATCTTCATCGGCCTGGCCCGCTGGCTGCTCCACTCGATGGAGGAGCGGGCGCGGCGCGAAGGACGGCTGACGGTGCGCTGGCGATGATCGACACGAACATCGTCGACCGGACCACCGTCGAGGGCAATCGCTTCGATCCGGCCCGCGCCCGCGGCCGGGGCACGACGGATCTCGTGCGCAGCTTCCGGACCGCGGCCGCCCTGGGCTGGAAGATGGAGGCCAACTGGACCGATCCGCTCCTGTTCTTCATCTACTCGGTCGCCAAGCCGGTCGCCTCGGCCCTGATCCTGGTGTTCATGCTCCAGGTGATCGCCGGACCGTCGGGGATCGCCCTGCGCCCGTTCGTGATCGTGGGCAGCGCCCTGTGGTCGTTCGTGGTCAGCGGCGTGGCCGGCCTGGCCTGGGCCGTCCTCGACGACCGCGAGCGCTACCGGATGCTCAAGTACATCTACGTCAGCCCGAGCTCGTTCCTGACGATCCTGATCGGCCGCGGCGTCGCCCGCCTGGCCGTCGGGGCGATGGGCGCCGGGATCACCCTGGCCGTCGGCGTGGTCGTCCTGGGCGTGCCCTTCGAGCCCCTCGCCGTGAACTGGCCGTTGCTGGTGATCGTGCTCGTGATGGGCGTGGTCACGATCTCGGCCCTGGCCCTGGTGATGGCCGCGATCTGCCTCCAGACCCGCCAGGAATCGTGGGATTACCCCGAGGTCGTGGTCGGCGCCCTGTTCCTGGTCGTGGGCGCGGTGTTCCCGCTCTCGGTCCTGCCCCTGCCGCTCCAGGTCTTCGGCCTGATCAGCCCCTTGACCTGGTGGATCGCCGGCGTCCGGCAGGCGCTCTTCCCGGGCGGACCGAGCTCGATCGGCGGGCCTGGGTCGCTCTGGCAACAGCTCTCCGGCCAGCTCAATCCCAGCGCGGTCCAGGTCGTCATTGCCTTGCTGGTCTCGGGGGCCATCGTTACACTCGCGTCAGCCATCCTCTTCCGGGCTGGCGAGGCACGGGCCAAGGATCGCGGCCTGATTGACCGAACCACCGGATCCTGAGACGACTGGGAGGCCGAATGCGGATCTACGAGGGATCCCCGCGCCAGGACTTCGAGGAGGTATTCCGCTCGATCGGAGCGTTCCTCGACCAGCGTGGGATGCGTGAGGTCCTGCTCGCCGAGGCACCCGACGGCTTCATCGTCCAGGGCCTGGTCACGACCAAGGCCAGTGGCGGCTGGGGCGAGTCGCTGGGCAGCCAGGTCAAGGAGACGCTGACCTTCCTCGACGACGACATTGCCCGCTTCATGGAAGAGGCCGTTGCCCGCCGGAACCGCCAGGCAACCGAGGATTGGTCCAAGGCGGGCTACTATGAGAAGGCATTCCGGGTGCTGGGTCGCTACATGGACGAGCAGAAGCCGAAGGACACCTTTTTCTTCGAGCAGGATGGCGCCTTCGTGGTTCGACTCCTGATGTCGTCCCAGACCGGCAGCAAGCACGTCCTGTCCGAGTTCACCAAAGAGGACGTCGAATCGATGATCGCCGGCGGGCCGGCACTGCGCGAGACCCGGGTCGCCGCCAAGGGCGCTCCGGCCGACAAGAAGAAGTAACCCACCACAGCAGGTCCCCACGGACCAAGCATCCCCGTACGGAGGTATCGACCATGAAGGCTCTCAAGACTGTCGCGGTGGCGCTCGGCGTCACCCTCGGCGCCCTGATCGTGATCCCGCTGGTCATCCTGGCCGGGCTGTTCGTCTGGCTGAAGCTGACCGAGGAATCCGACGAGGAGTCGCTTGTCCTGGACCAGGAAGGCGCCTGACCACCCATCTGGAGGTCGCCCTCCGCTACCGGCCCGGCCGGCCGGCGGTTCGGTGACCCGCACGTCTCGCGAATGACGCCCGACGCGACGACCGCGCCGGGCGTCGTCATGTCCCGCGCGATCGGGTCCGCCCGGCCCGGGGCGGCGCCACCGGTCGAGCCGCTCACGCCGGGCCGCCCGCCGGTCGCCTTCCTGGTCGACTACGACGGCACGATCGCGGTGACCGACGTCTCGGATACGGTCATGGCCGAGCACGTCTCGCACGCCGACTGGGAGCGGATCGCGGCGATCTACGACGCCGGCCTGATGGGCTCACGGCGGCTCATGGAGTGGGAGATCAAGCTGATCCACGCAACCGAGGCCGAGCTGCTGGCCACGGCCGCGGTCCAGCCCCACGACCCCGGCTTCGTGCCGTTCGCCCGGCGGGCGACGGCGGCCGGCATCCCGGTCGAGGTCGTCAGCGACGGCTTCGGCTTCTTCATCGGACCCGCGCTGGCCCGGCTGGGCCTGGCCGACCTGCCGATCGTCACCGCCCGGACGACCTTTGCCGGCCAGTCGGGCAGCATCAGCTGGCCGAACGCCCACCCCGACTGCCGGGTGTGCGGCACCTGCAAGCGCCAGCGCGTCCTGGAGCACCAGGCCGCCGGACGGGCGGTCGTGTTCATCGGCGACGGGGAGAGCGACCGCTACGCCGCCGGCTATGCCGACGTCATCTTCGCCAAGCGCGCCCTGGTCCCCATCTGCCTGGCCAACGGCTGGCCGTACGAGCGCTGGACCGAGTTCGCCGAGATCCACGCCTGGCTGAACGAGCGGCTCGATGCCTGGCGGCGCGGACCGGCGGGCGCGTTCCCGGTCCCGGCCGGCCACCCGTTCTTCTGCGGGCCGGAGGTCTGGGGGGTCGGCGTCGAGGATCCGCCGGGGGCGGTCCAGATCCCCGACGAGGCCTGACCCGGTCCTGGCCCGGGCCTGATCCGAGGCCGATCCTGGCCCGATTTCGGGCCGCCGGGTTTGCCCCGCGAAGCGTCTTCCGGTAGCATTGGAAAAACCCCCGGAGGACCCAGCCCATGGCGAAGTATGTCTTTGTGACCGGAGGCGTGACCTCCTCGCTCGGCAAGGGCATCACCGCCGCAAGCATCGGCCGGATCCTTCGCGCGCGGGGCCTGTCGGTCTCGATCCTGAAGCTCGACCCCTACATCAACGTCGACCCCGGCACGATGTCGCCCTACCAGCACGGCGAAGTGTTCGTCACCGATGACGGCGCCGAAACGGACCTCGACCTGGGCCACTACGAGCGGTTCATCGACGAGAACCTGACGCAGCTCTCGAACGTGACCACCGGCCGCATCTACCAGGCAGTGATCGCCAAGGAACG
>DATGGC010000195.1:0-2282 GCA_035308745.1 Candidatus Limnocylindrales bacterium
AACCCCCTCGGCGTGCCGAGCCGGATGAACGTCGGCCAGGTGCTCGAGAGCCATCTCGGCTACGCGGCGCGCTGGGGCTGGGACGGGTCCGAGGCGCATCTGACGCAAGCGGGCTCGAACGAGGAGAAGACCCGGCCGCGCACCGATCCCGCGGTGTGGGTTTCCACCCCCGCCTTCGACGGCGCGCACTGGGACGAAGAGGACGACGCCGGCCGGCATCCCACCATCAAGCGGTTGTTCGAGCTGCTGCACTCCGACTCCGCCGACGGAACGCGCCTCATCGGCCCCGACGGCAAGGCGACGTTGTACAACGGCCGGACCGGTGAGCGCTACGACAACCCCATCTCGGTGGGCTACGTGTACATCTTGAAGCTCGCCCACCTCGTGGACGACAAGATCCACGCCCGGTCCACCGGCCCGTACTCGATGATCACGCAGCAGCCGCTCGGCGGGAAGGCCCAGTTCGGCGGCCAGCGCTTCGGCGAGATGGAGGTGTGGGCCCTGGAGGCCTACGGCGCCGCCTACGCGCTCCAGGAGCTGCTCACCATCAAGTCGGACGACGTGCTCGGCCGGGTGAAGGTGTACGAGGCCATCGTGAAGGGCGAGAACATCCCCGAGCCCGGCATCCCCGAGAGCTTCAAGGTGCTCATCAAGGAGATGCAGTCGCTGTGCCTGAACGTCGAGGTGCTGTCGACCACGGGTGAGGAGATCGAGATGCGCGAGCTCGACGAGGACGTGTTCCGCACGGCCGAGGAGCTGGGCATCGACATCAGCCGGCCCGAACGCGGGTCGGACGAAGAGGACGAGCGTCGCGCTGCGGAGAGGAGCTTCTGATCGTGCTGGACGTCAACAACTTCGACCAGCTGCGCATCGGCCTGGCCACGGCGGAGTCGATCCGCTCGTGGTCCAACGGCGAGGTGAAGAAGCCGGAGACCATCAACTACCGGACGCTTCGTCCGGAGAAGGACGGGCTCTTCTGCGAGAAGATCTTCGGTCCGACCAAGGACTGGGAGTGCTACTGCGGCAAGTACAAGCGCGTCCGCTTCCGGGGCATCATCTGCGAGCGCTGCGGGGTGGAGGTCACCCGGTCCAAGGTTCGGCGCGAGCGGATGGGCCACATCGAGCTGGCCGCCCCCGTGGTGCACATCTGGTACCTGCGCGGTACCCGCAGCTGGCTGGCCTATCTCCTCATGGGCACCGAGGCCCGCGAGGAGCTCAAGGCCAAGCAGCTGGAGAAAGTGATCTACTTCGCCGCCAACCTGGTCACCTGGGTGGACGACGAGCGCCGGCACGAGGACCTCTCGGCCCTCGAGGGTGAGCTGGCCGAAGAGGTCACCCAGATCGAGCGTCAGCGCGACCTGGAGATCGACCGCCGGTTCAAGGCCCTCGAAACCGAGCTGGCCGAGCTGGAGGCCGGGGGGGCCAAGGACACCGAGATCAAGGCCCGCCAGCGCCTGTCGGAGAAGGAGATCGGCTCGGTGCGCGAGCGCGCCGACGCCGACATCGACCTGGCCAAGCGCGCCTTCGACGAGTTCCGCGACCTGTTCCCCCGCAAGATCATCGAGGACGAGTTGCTGTGGCGGGAGCTCAAGATCCGCTACGACGACTACTTCGAGGGGGGCATGGGGGCCGAGGCCATCGCCCGGCTCATCGAGCGCATCGACCTCGACGTCGAGGAGATCAAGCTGCGCGAGGCCATCGACGCGGCCGACGGCCGCCGTCCCCTGTCGGCCCAGCGCCGCCAGAAGGCCATCAAGCGGCTCAAGATCGTCACCGCCTTCAACCGCCGCGACGACCATGGCCGGCGCATCAACGACCCCCGGGCCATGATCCTCGAGGTCGTCCCGGTCATCCCGCCCGACCTGCGCCCCATGGTGCAGCTCGACGGCGGCCGCTTCGCCACCTCGGACCTGAACGACCTGTACCGCCGGGTCATCAACCGCAACAACCGGCTGAAGCGGCTCCTCGACCTCGGGGCGCCCGAGATCATCATCAACAACGAGAAGCGCATGCTCCAGGAGGCGGTCGACGCCCTGTTCGACAATGGGCGCCGTGGCCGGCCGGTCACGGGCCCGGGCAACCGGCCCTTGAAGAGCCTGTCCGACATGTTGAAGGGCAAGCAGGGCCGGTTCCGCCAGAACCTGCTGGGCAAGCGCGTCGACTACTCGGGCCGGTCCGTCATCGTCATTGGCCCCACCCTGCAGCTGCACCAGTGCGGCCTGCCCAAGCTCATGGCGCTCGAGCTCTTCAAGCCCTTCATCTTCCACAAGCTGGAGATCATG
>DATGGC010000196.1:0-4456 GCA_035308745.1 Candidatus Limnocylindrales bacterium
ACAACCAGTACGCCGTCTCGACGCCGATCCGCGACAGCGCCCGGGTGGAGCACCTGTCGAGCCGTGCCGCCGGCTACGGGATGCCCGGGGTGACCGTCGACGGCAACGACGCCGCGGTCGTCTACGGCGCGATGCAGGAGCCGCTGCGCCGGGCGCGGGCCGGCGAAGGGCCGTCGCTGCTCGAATGCATGACCTTCCGCCACGGCGGCCACCACGTCAACGATCCCGGGCTGTACCTGCCGGCCGAGCAGCTGGCCCACTGGAAGGCCCGCGATCCACTCGTCCTGCTCCGCGCCCGGCTGGCCCGGGCCGGCGTTGCCGAGGCGGATGTCGATGCGATCGATGCTCGCGTCGAGGCGCTCCTGGACGAGGCCGTCGACTTCGCGACCGAGAGCCCCAATCCCTCCATCGACGCGTTCCGGGCCGAGATCGCGGCCGGCGAAGCGCCGCTCGTCCACTGACCCGAAGCAGCCCAGACCGAGGAAACCGATGGCCAGGATGAAATATCGCGACGCGCTGCGGGCCGCGCTCCAAGAGGAGATGGCCGCCGATGAAACCGTGTTCTGCGTCGGCGAGGGGATCGGCGAGCGGGGCGGCTCGTACAAGGTGACCGAAGGCTTGATCGCCGAGTTCGGCAAGGGCCGGGTGATCGACACGCCGCTGAGCGAGGCCGGCTTCGTCGGCCTGGGCGTTGGTGCGGCCATCGCCGGCCAGCGGCCGGTCGTCGAGATCCTGTTCATCGACTTCCTGCTCCAGGCCATGGACCAGGTCGTCAACCAGGCCGCCAAGTATCGCTTCATGTCCGGCGGCGAGGGCCGCGTGCCGCTCGTGATCCGGACCCAGGGCGGGGCCGGCAACTCGCTCGCCGGCCAGCACTCGCAGAGCCTCGAGGCGCTCTACTACCACGTGCCCGGGCTGAAGGTCGTCATGCCCTCCACGCCGCGTGACGCCAAGGCGCTCCTGAAGTCCGCCATCCGCGACGAGGATCCGGTGGTCTTCATCGAGCACAAGCTGCTGTACATGACCGAGGGCGAGGTGCCGGACGAGCCGTACGAGATCCCGCTCGGGGTGGCCGAGATCAAGCGCCCGGGCAGCGACGTGACCCTGGTCACCTGGTCGCACATGACCCTCAAGAGTCTCGAGGCCGCGACCCAGCTGGCCGAGGACGGGATCGACGTCGAGGTGATCGACCTGCGGACGCTCGTTCCGATGGACACCAGGTGCGTCCTCGATTCGGTCCGCCGGACCGGCCGGCTGGTCGTCGCTCAGGAGGCGGTCAAGCGCGGTGGCGTGGGCAGCGATGTTGCGGCAATCGTCGCCGAGCAGGCCTTCGACAGCCTCACGGCGCCGATCATCCGGGTCGCCGGGATCAACACGGTCATCCCGTTCAACCTGGCCCTCGAGAAGTCGGCCGTGCCCCAGGTCGCCGATATCGTGGCCGGCGTGCGGACGGTGATGGGCCGCCCGGCCCCGGAGCCGAGCGGCGCTGCGGTCGCGGCGGGCTAGCGCTCAGAGGCTGGGCGCGGGTCGCCCGGCTGCGCGGCCTAGTGCATCCCACGGCCGCCGGCGACGATGAGCAGCTCGCCGGTGATGAACGCCGCCTCGTCCGAGGCGAGGAAGACCGCCGACGCTGCAATGTCGCCGGGCGTGCCCCAGCGCTTGAGCGCCGTCTCGTCGAGGATCCGCTGCTGGACCTCGGGGTCGATCGCCTCGACCATGTCCGTCCGGATCCAGCCTGGGCAGATCGCGTTGATCCGGATCTGGGGACCGAGGGCCAGGGCCATCGCCTTGGTCAGGCCGTTGAGGCCGGCCTTCGAGACCACGTATTCGGTCCATTTCATCGCCGAAGGGTGATACAGGCCCGAGTTCGAGGACATGTTGATGATCGTCCCGGCGCCCTGCTTGATCATCACCGGGGCGACGGCCTTCGAGCACAGGTAGGCGCCCTTGAGGTTGATGTCGATGGTCAGGTCCCAGTCGTCCTCGGAGGTCTCCAGGACGGGCTTGGTGATCATCACCCCGGCGTTGTTGACGAGGATGTCGATCTGTCCGAAGCGGGCCAGGGTCGCCGCGATCAGCTCGTCTACCGCTTTGCGTTTCGACACGTCGGCCTGGATCGCGACCGCGCTGCCGCCAGCGCTGGCGATCCCGGCCACCACGGCGTCGGCCGCCTTGGAGCCGGCGACGTAGTTGACCACCACGCTGGCCCCCTCGGCCGCGAATCGTTCGGCGATGGCCCGGCCGATTCCTCGCGAGGCGCCGGTCACGATCGCTACCTTGCCGTCCAGGTGCCTGGCCGTCATCTAGTGACCTCCTCCGCCCGGCTCGCCGGGCACCGCTCGACCTTGACGCCCGTTCGCGCCGAATCCTACAATTCTTTTGTTCTGCGCGCGCGAACATATCCCGCCCAACCAACCAGCTGGAGAGTGGCCTGATGCGCACGCCGCGCGACGTTTCCGAGTCGTATTGGGCCGCCGAATGCCGGCGCGATATCGACGCCGTGATGGCCCACTACCACCCTGACGCCACCTACCAGGACGCCGGCGGCCTGCTCCGCGGCCACGCCGAGATCCGGGACTTCTACGAAGGTTCGGCCCGCGACTATCCCGGTCTCGAGGTGACGATCACCCGCGAATTCCCCGGCGCGCCGACCGCCGCGGGCGATGCCTCGGCGCTGGAGGTCTACGCGGTCCTGACCGACCACGCCGGTCAGCGCTTCCAGATTCACGGCCTCAACGTGATGACCGTCCGGGACGGCAAGTTCACCTCGGTCCGCTGCTATGAAGATCCACTCATGCCCGAGACGCCAGGAGGTCAGGCCGCCCAATGACGAACACGCGACCCATCGAGGGCAAGCTCGTCCGCTCGTACGCCACCCGATTCGACCACGACGAGGAGCCGATTTCCGACGGCGGCCAGTGGCTCAACGGCAAGAAGGACGGCATCGACTGGTGCGACGTCCTCGTGCGCGACGGGCACGCCTTCGGCGAGGTCAGCCGGATGAACTCGGCCGAGCGCCGGGCGGAGCAGGCCTTTGGCGGGGGGACCGCCGGTGCCGACGAGGTCGCGGGCGACTACGACGACCCAGCCGCCGTCCTGGCCGGGGCCTGGGGCCGGAACCAGTCGGCACGGGCCACGGTCTACAGCGTCAACCCGACCGACGACTATTTCCAGGAGGTCGAGATCCGGCTGCGGAGCTCGGTCAAGCCCCACTGGTGCGATGGCTACGAGGTCTTCTGGCGCTGCTCGCAGTCCGAGGCGGCCTACGCCGAGATCGTGCGCTGGAACGGCAAGATCGGCGACTTCACCTCGCTCGCCCGGCGAATGGGCTCGGAATTCGGGGTGAAGCATGGCGACATCGTCGAGGCCACCATCGAGGGCAACGTGATCCGCAGCTTCGTCAACGGTGTCGAGGTCCTGTCGGCGACGGACGACGCCTTCCCGGCGGGTGGTCCCGGGGTCGGCTTCAACTTCTTCGTCGGCAACACCAACGTCGACCACGGCTTCTCGTCGTTCGAGGTCGACACCTACGACTGACGCCGCCGGCGGCTAGACCGCTTCGGCACGGGCGACCCGGCCGACGACCGGGAAGTTCGGGTCGTGGTAGCCGTAGGTCGAGGGATAGCCTGGCGGCACGAGGCGGTCGACGAGGGCCGCGTCCTCGGCGTCGAGGCCGTGGTCCAGGGCGCCCAGGTACTCGGTCCACTGCTCCAGCGTCCGCGGTCCAGCGAGCACGGCGGACACGACCTCGTTGCCGAGCAGCCAGTTCAGGGCGAGCTGGCCGGTGGTCATGCCCTTCGCCTCGGCATGCCTGCGCAGCTCGGCCACGACCTGGAGCGACTCCTCGCGCCACTCCCGGCGCATCAGGTCCGGGTCGGACCGGCCGGCCCGTGAGTCGGCCGGCGGCGGCTCGCCGGGCCGGTACTTGCCGGTCAGCATCCCCCGCGCGAGGGGGCTGAACGGGACAACGCCGAGGCCGAAATGGGCCGCCGCCGGCAGGAGCTCCACCTCGGGCTGGCGGTTCAGGGCGTGGTAGTAGGGCTGCAGGGCGATCGGCGCGGGCATGCCCAGCTCGCGGCACAGCCCGACTGCCTCGGCCAGCCGCCAGCCCCGGAAGTTCGACAGCCCCAGGTAGCGGACCTTGCCCGCCCGGATCAGGTCGCCGACCGCTGCCAGTGATTCGGCCAGCGGCGTCGCCGGATCGTCGCGATGGAGGTAGTACAGGTCGACGTGGTCGGTCCGCAGCCGGCGCAGACTGCGCTCGATCGAGGCCTGGACCTGGCGCCGGCTCGTGCCGTCCTCGTTCGGCCCCGGGCCGGTCCGCGAGCCGACCTTGGTCGCGATCACCCACCAGTCGCGGTCCTCGGCGAGGAGGCTGCCCAGGATCGTCTCGCTCGCGCCACCGGCGTAGGACACGGCCGTGTCGATGAAGTTGACCCCGGCGTCGCGGGCCGAA
>DATGGC010000197.1:0-3521 GCA_035308745.1 Candidatus Limnocylindrales bacterium
GATCCCGGGGATCGCCTGGAGCCGCCGCGACGCCTCGGCCGGATCCAGCTGGACGAGGGCTTCGAGCCGCTTCGCCGAGCCGCCCAGGCGGCGGAGCAGCTCGGCCCGGCGGCGCTCCAGCCCGAGCGGATGGAAGGCGTAGTAGGGCAGCGCCGCGAACCGTTCGGCCGACGGCGCCAGGCGGAGCCGGAGCGGACCCGGGGCATCCTCGCCGTGGGCCCGGATCAGGGCCCGGTAGACGCGGCGGGCCTCGTCGCCGGTGATCTTCTGCTCGAGGACCGCCGGCACGATCGCCTCCAGGACGGCCTCCGTGCGCCCGAACCGGACGCCCTGGTAGCGGCGGGCCAGGTCGTCGAGCAGGGGATGGTCCGGCCGAAACGATCCGGGCTGATCATCGAAGCCGAGGAATGCGGACGCGTGATCCGCGGCCCAGCCGGCGCCCGGTCCCCAGGCCCGGACGCGCACGTATCCGACGCCGAGGGCGAGCTCGATGCTGGCCGGCCCCGCCGGCGTCCGCGTCGCGCGCTGGACCCGGTCGGGCTGGACCCGGATGGTCGGATCGCCCCGGCCGTGGGCCAGCGGGCCGAGCGTCCGCACGAGGTCGTAGGGGCCCTCGAGCGGCAGGCGCACCTCGGCGTCGGGCGGCAGGATGGTCGGTTGCGTCATCGGCGGGCATGGTAGCGTCCGCAATCGAATGAGCGATCGACTCCGCCCACCTGGCCTCGCCCGCAGGCCACTCGCCGCCGTCGCGCTTGCTGCCGTTGCCGGGGTCCTGGTCGCAGCCTGCGGCCCGAGCGCCCCGACCGCCGTCCCCGGGGCGGAGCCGGTCACGTTCATCTACTCGATCGTCGGGCCGGATGCCGGCGTCGCCCACACGACCCATTTCCAGCTGCTGGATGCCCAGAACAAGCTGCTGACCGAGACGACGCTTCCAGCCGCCGGCAACGTGGACAGCAAGACGATCTCGCTGCCGCCCGGGATCTACTCGGCGATCTCGTGGGACGAGGAGGCGGGCTCGCCGGCGCCCTCGGTCTCGGCCAAGTGCGGCTCGGTCTTCACCGTCGATCCCGGCCAGCCCCTGGTCGTCACCATCGAATCGTCGCGGGTCAACGCCTGCCTGACCGACACCAGCGAACCAAACGCGTCACCGACCCCCGGCGACAGCGACGCGCCGGCACCCGCCTCGGATCCGGGTCCGTCGTAGGCCGGCCCGGCAACGACAAACGCCCCGGCCGAAGCCGAGGCGTTTTGAGTCGGATCGAGGTCAACCGGCCCGGGGGCCGGCTGACGTCAAGCTAGCGGCGCTGGGTTGCGAAGCAATCCGCGCAATAGACGGGCTTGCCGCTCGTGGGACGGAAGGGGACCTGGGCCTCCTTGCCGCAGTTGGAGCAGGTCGCCGAGAACATCTCGCGGGGACCGCGATCTCGGCTGCCGCCACCGTAGCCGCCGCCGCCACCCGAGCCGTAGCTCGAGGAGCCGCCGCCGTAGCTGGAGCTACCGCTGTAGCTCGAGCCACCGGTCTCACCCCGGGCTGCCTTGCGGCTGGCTCGGCAGCTGCTGCAGCGACGTGGCTCGCTAAAGCCACGCTGCGAGTAGAACTCCTGCTCGCTCGAGGTGAATGTGAACTCCTGGCCGCAGTCTGCGCAGGTCAGGATTTTGTCCGCGTACAATGAAAAATCACTCCTACTATGCCCGGTTACCGCGATCGATCTCGCGGAAACCGTGAGAGGAGTGACCGTGTTCGCCGTGCGATTCACTTGGTCCCCAAGAGGGGACCGATCAAGCGTAGACCACGAAACGGCTTCGCACAAGCCCCGAGATTCAGGAAAGAATCAGGCTTCCGTGGATGGGTTCCGGCGGGCCCGGATGCGGGCCAGGCCGGCCCGCGCCTGGGCGACGTGGACCCGATCGTGGCCGGCCAGCAGGCGGAACGTCAGCTCGTAGCTCTCCGGCCCCCGCTCCAGGTGGTTTCCGACTCGGGCCCGATCGCCGGCCGGGGTGGCCGCCCACAGGCGCAGGTTGGCGGCACGCAGGACGTCGAACGTGGCCAGCAGGTCGTCGGCCGACTCGCTGGTCGAATGCAGGCGATTGGCCCACAGGTCCTGGTCGTAGGGCACGAGATCCGGCTCATCCTCGGACAGGATCGAGCGATAGCGGACCGACGAGTTGAGCTCGGCATCGGCGATATGGCCGAGCAGCTCGACGACCGACCACTCGGCGGGCTCCGGGCGGGTGCGGAGCTCGTCGCCGGCCTCGGCCAGCAGGGCCCGCAGGATCGCCGGCTGGGCGGCCTGGGCTACCGCGGGGTCGTCGTCGCCCAGGGCGGCGAGGAGGCTCTGCTGGTACGCCCGGCCGGCGGCCAGGGATTCGTCTGAGACGGGCATCGCTGCGCTCCTGCGTGGTCTGTGGCCCGATCGTACGACGTGGCGGCCTCGCCCACCGGCTACGCTGGCGGCGATGATCGCGGTCCAGGTCCTCGTCTTCGTCCTCGGGCTGCTGCTCGTCCTGCGCGCCCTGCTGTCGGCGATCCGGACCTTCGTCGTGCCTCGCGGGGCCTACGACGAGATCAGCTCGGCCTCGTTCCGGCTGCTCGGCACGATCTTCGGCTGGATCGCCCGGCCGAGCCTGGCCTACGAGCGGCGTGACGCGATCCTGGCCCTCTTTGCGCCGATCGGCCTGATGATCCTGCCGATCGTGCTCCTGGCCCTGGTCCTGGCCGGCTTCGGGGCGATGTTCTGGGCGCTCAACCCCGATTCGATCGAGTCCGCGGCCCGGGCCAGCGGCTCCGCCCTGCTGACCCTCGGCTTCGCCCCGATCCAGGGCGGGCTGGCACTCCTGCTGTCGTTCGGCGAAGCGGCGATCGGGTTGATCCTGGTGACGCTCCTGATCGCCTACCTGCCCACGATGTACACCGCGTTCCAGCGTCGGGAGGCGTTCGTGGCCAAGCTCGCCGTGCGGGCCGGCACGCCGCCCTCGGGGACCGAGCTCCTGATCCGGTTCTGGTCGGTGGGCCTGCCCGAGGCGCTGGCCGATTTGTGGGAAGAGGCGGAGACCTGGTTCATCGACATCGAGGAGAGCCACACGACCCTGGCCGCGCTGCCGTTCTACCGCTCGCCCCGCTCGAGCCGCTCGTGGATCACCGCCGCCGGGGCGCTCCTCGACGGAGCCTCACTGCTGCGCGCTGCCGTGGACATCCCGACGGGCGCCCGGACCGACCTGGCGATCACGGCCGGCTATACCGCCCTGGATGCCATCGCGGGCTTCTTCCGGATCCCGACGATCCCCCGGCCGGCAATCGCCGGTGACCCGATCCGGGTGACCCGCGAGGAGTTCGATGCCGCCGTGGACGAACTGGCCGCGGCCGGCCTGCCGGTCCAGCGCGACCGGGACCAGGCCTGGCGTGACTTCGCCGGCTGGCGGGTGAACTACGAGGACGCCCTGCTACGCCTGTCGACGATCATCGTGGCGCCCGATGCGCGCTGGAATGAGGCCGCCCGCCGGCCGCGACGGTCCGGCGCGCG
>DATGGC010000198.1:0-8554 GCA_035308745.1 Candidatus Limnocylindrales bacterium
CGACCGGCATTCGAGGGCAGCACGAAGGCGATCGTCGTGGGCAGGGCCGGGGCCGCCCCGCAGTAGTTGTCGTCCTGGACGAGGGTCTTGACCGAGGCACCATGGGCGAGGTGGAACGCCGGAGCCCCCTTGGCGATATGCGGCAGGCCGTTGGGGCCACCGGTCTGGGAGTCGATCAGGATGTTCTTGTGGGCATCGAGGAGCTCGACCTCGGGGGTGCCCTGGACGGTACAGGTATGGGTCGAGCTGTTGGTCAGGGTGACGGTCGCGATCTGGTGGCCGGTCGCGCCCTGCCAGGCCGTGACCTTCGCGGCGAGCTGCGTTGCGAGGCAGATGGCAATGGGCTTCGGCGTCGGCGGGGGCGTCTTGCTCGGGCTCGGGACCGCGCTGGGCACCGCGCTTGGAGCGACCGAGGGAGCAAGCGAGCCGGGACCCACGGACGGCCCCGGGGTCGGTGGCCCGGAACAGCCGATCAGGCCCAGCGTCAGACCGATAGCCAGAAGAGCGCTGCGCATGCGTTCAGCCTCCAGCGACGACCTCGTGGTACTACGACGCTCGGCAGAGCAGCGTGGTGACGATCCCGTCTCTCGATTTCGTCAGCGGCGCGGGTAGCGCATCATGAGCGGCCGCCGCGGGTTGCTGGAGGCAACGCTGGACACCACACGCCCATTGCTCGAAACCAAGCTCTTCGTGCCGACGCCGCGACGCGGCCTGGTTCCCCGGCCGAGGCTGAGCGAACGGCTGGGCCGTGGAACCGAGTCGAAGCTGACCGTCATCTCGGCTCCGCCGGGCTTCGGCAAGACAACGCTCGTGGTCGAGTGGTTCGCGTCGGCACCCGCCGCAGAGCAGTCGGTGGCATGGCTCTCGCTCGACCAGGCTGACAGCCGACCCGTCGCCTTCTGGACCTATGTGATGGCTGCGCTCCAGACGGTCGTGCCGGGCGTTGGCGCGAGTGCGCTCGCCCTCCTCCAGGATTCCCAGCCGGCGCCGATCGAGTTGGTCCTCACGACGCTGCTCAACGAGCTCAATGCGGTCCCGAACCAGATCGTGCTGGTGCTTGACGACTACCACGAGGTCGACACGCCCGAGATCCAGGCCGGGATGGCGTTCCTGCTCGATCACCTGCCGCCCCAGATCCATCTCGTGCTCACGACCCGCGCGGATCCCGCCCTGCCGCTCGGTCGCCTCCGCGGACGCGGCGAGCTGACCGAGATCCGGGCCGCCGACCTGCGGTTCACGCCCGACGAGGCCGCGGCATACCTCAACGAGGTGATGGGCCTCGATCTCGCCGCGCGCGACGTCGCCGCCCTCGATGGCCGAACGGAAGGCTGGATCGCCGCGCTCCAGCTGGCGGCGCTCTCGATGCAGGGTCGCGACGACATCGCGGGCTTCATCGCGGGCTTCGCCGGTGATGACCGCTACGTCGTCGACTACCTCGTCGAGGAGGTCCTGCGCCGCCAGCCCGAGGACGTTCGGAGCTTCCTTCTCGGGACCTCGATCCTTGAGCGGCTGAGTGGCCCGCTGTGCGATGCGGTCCGCGACGGCAACGGCAGCAAGGCAATCCTCGAAACGCTCGAACGAGCGAACCTGTTCCTCGTCCCACTCGACGACCGCCGCCGGTGGTACCGCTACCACCGGCTCTTCGCCGACGTCCTGCATGCCCACCTGCTCGACGAGCAGCCCGACCTCGTCCCCGAGCTCCACCGGCGAGCGAGCGACTGGTACGAAGCGAACGGCGAGCGGTCCGAGGCCGTGCGCCATGCCCTTGCCGGCGCCGACTACCAGCGTGCGGCCGACCTGATCGAGCGAGCCATCCCGGCCCTCCGCGCCAGCCGCCAGGAGTCGCTCGCGCTGGCATGGCTCGAGGCGCTGCCGGACGAAGTCATCGCCCGCAGGCCGGTGTTAAGCGTTCACTACGCCGGGGCATTGATGCTGCTCGGCCAGATCGAGGGCGCGCAAGCACGCCTCGAGGACGGGGAGCGCTGGCTCGATCCGAGGGCCGATGGCCGGACGCGACCGAGCCCCGAACTGGCCGGACCGATCGTCGCGGACGCCGACGAATTCCGGCGGCTCCCGAGCGCGATTGCCACCTACCGGGCCGCCCTGGCGATGGCGGTTGGCGACGTGGCCGGCACGATCCGCCACGCGGAGCATGGAATCGAGCTTGCCGGGCCAGACGACGCGCTTGGCCGCGGATCGGCGGCGGGGCTGCTTGCCCTCGCGTACTGGGCGAGCGGTGACCTCGAGGGAGCCCACCGCTCATGGGCCGCGTGCGACGCCAGCTTGCAGAAGGCCGGGCACATCGCCGATCTGACTGGACCTGCGATCGCGATGGGCGACATCCGGATCACCCAAGGTCGGCTGCGCGATGCGCAAGGCACCTACGAGCGAGCGTTGCGCTTCCTCGCAGAGCCCGGCCGGCCCGTCCTTCGCGGTGCGGCGGACATGCACGTTGGCCTGAGCGTCCTCCTGACCGAGCGCGATGACCTCGACGGCGCCCGGAGCCACCTGGAGACGAGCCGGGAGCTCGGCGACCACATGGGCCTCGCGCAGAACCCGTATCGCTGGCACTTGGTCCTGGCCCGGATCCGGGCTGCCGAGGGCGATCTCGAGGCAGCACTGAACGAGATGGACGAGGCCGGCCGCCGGTACGCGCCCGACTTCTTCCCGGATGTCCGACCGGTCGCGGCCCAGCGGGCGCGCCTCCTGGTCGCAGCAGGGCGATCGGCGGAGGTCGCCGAGTGGGCGGGCGAACGGGGCTTGTCGGCCGACGACGACCTGAGCTACCTGCGCGAATACGAGCACATCACGCTGGCTCGGATCCTCCTCGGCCGGGCGCGCCGGGATCGCGACGTGGGGTCGATCGAAGAGGCCAGCCGGCTGCTAGACCGCCTCCTGCGGGCAGCCGTCGACGGCGGGCGGACCGGGAGCACCATCGAGATCCTCGTCCTCGAGGCGCTCGCACGTCAGGCCGCAGGCGATGTCGAGGCGGCCCGGACGCCGCTCGAGCGAGCCCTGGGCCTGGCCGAGCCAGAGGGCTATGTCCGGCTCTTCGTCGATGAGGGCGAGCCGATGGCGGCCCTCCTCCAGGCAGTGGCCCAGGGCCATGGCGCCCGGGCGTACGCGCGGGCCCTCCAGGCGGCCTTCCGGGCCGGCTTGCACGGTTCGCGGAGCGCGCCGGGCCTGATCGAGCCACTCAGCGAACGCGAGCTCGACGTGCTCCGCTTGCTCGGGACCGACCTCGATGGCCCGGAGATCGCCCGCGAGCTCGTCGTGTCGCTGCACACCGTGCGCTCGCACACCAAGAGCATCTACGCGAAGCTCGGCGTGAACAGCCGTCGCGCCGCCGTGCGTCGGGCCACGGAGCTCGACCTGCTGCCGCGCGCCAGCCAGCGCTGACCCCACGCCCCTCGAGGGCCGTCGCGCGCCGAGCCGAGGAATCACCAGCGTCATTCACCACACCTGGTGATGCCCACTCACCACATCTGCCCCTAGCGTCGTGATCACGCCGGCAAGCCGATCGCACCGCCGGCGGAAAGGAGCAGATGCACCGACGAATGGACGCTGATCACCACGAAGCGGGCCGCTACGAGATCCGGCTCAAGGGCCATCTCGAGGCCCGCTGGGCCGCCTGGTTCGACGGCCTCAGCCTGAGCCGCGAACCCGACGGCACGACGATCCTCCGGGGCCCGATCCCCGACCAGGCCGCGCTCCATGGCCTGCTCCGGCGGGTCCGCGACACCGGCCTATCCCTGGTCTCGGTCATCCGCCTGGAGCCCGACCGAGCCGAGCGACCAACGGACGAACCTCGCTAACCACTCAGGCCACCTGGCCTTCATCACCTCAAAACGGAGTGCTTCAAATGACCGCAACCCGAAAGACCGCCCTCACCGTGGGCGTCCTGTTCATCCTCACTTTCATCACCTCGATCGGAGCCGTCTTCGCCTACGGCCCGATCCTCAGCGACCCCAGCTACATCACCGGGTCCGGCGCCAGCACCGGGGTGTTCCTGGGGGCGTTCCTCGAGCTGGTCCTGATCGTCACCAACATCGGCTGCGCCATCTTCCTGTTCCCGATCCTCAAGCACCAGAACGAGGGGCTCGCCCTCGGCTACGTCGCCGAGCGGATCGTCGAGGGCGTGTTCATCCTGATTGGCCTGCTCAGCCTGCTGGCCATCGTGACCCTCCGCCAGACGGCCTCGGGCTCCGACACCGGGACGCTCGTGACGATCGGCAACATGCTCCGCGGCATCCATGGCTGGACCTTCCTGCTCGGCCCGAGCTTCTGCGATGGCATCGGCACCGGCGCGATCCTCGGCTACCTGATGTGGCGGTCCGGCCTCGTCGGCAAGCGCATGGCGCTGTTCGGCCTCATCGGTGGGCCGCTCCTGGTGACCGCCGCGGTCGCGGTGCTCCTCGGGGTCATCCCGCAGGGCTCCCCGGTGCAGGGCATCCTGACCCTCCCCGAGATCATCTGGGAAGCGTTCCTGGGCCTGTACCTCACCTTCAAGGGGTTCAAGCCCGCGCCGATCCTCGGCTCTGAGAGCCGGGTGCCGACACTCACCACGGCCTACGCCGCCGCCTAATTCGCACGGGCCCCGGAGCTTGGTCTCCGGGGCCTTCGCGTGCCTGATGCGGGCCCCCCGTTCCCTTCAAAAATCGACAGAGAGGAGCCACTTCCATGACCAACGCAGAGCGCGATGTGCTCGCCGATCGTGAGCCAGGTTTCCGGACCCCTCCGCGGCTCGCCCTCCGCTTCTTCTGGATCGCCCAGCGCACGATCTACCGGCTCAGCCACGGGCGCCTCGGCCTCTCCCGCCCAGAGGCGGGCCACAGGTTCGGCATGCTTCGCCTCGAGACCCTCGGTCGACGAACGGGTCGGAGTCGCGCGGCAATCGTCGGCTACTTCGAGGACGGCCCGAACCTCGTCTCCCTGGCCATGAACGGCTGGGGCCAGAATGAGCCCGCATGGTGGCTCAACCTCCAGGCTAATCCCGAAGCGTCGGTCGAACTCGTCGAGGGACGCCGCGCAGTCCTCGCTCGGGTCGCGACACGCGAGGAGCGGGAGCGGCTCTGGGCGAAGGTCGCCGAGTACCCGGGTTGGGGCGCCGATGTCGACGGCCTGGCGGCACGACGTCCGGGCCCGACGGCGGTCGTCGTCTTCGAGCCGCTGGTCGCCGTCGCCGTCACCGACCCATCCCGCGAGGACGGGCCAGACCGATCAGCGTCGACGCCCCAGCACCGCGAGGCGAGCGCGACTGGCGAACGGGTGATCGGCCGTCGGGTTCGGCTCCGTCATCTTTGGCTCGTCCCGGGGCTCGGCCTGGCCCTGTTCGCCAACGCGCAGGCATCGCGGCTCGGTGTAGGGATCGTCCCGCTCCTGGTGTTCGGGATCGTGCCCGACGTGCCGCGGCTCTTCGGACTTCGACGGCCCACAATGCGGATCCTCCATACCGCGATGCACCTGCCCCCAGTGGCGCTGGCGGTGTTGGTCGCGACGGCGCTCACCGGGATGTCGCCATTCGTCTACGTCGGCGCGCTGGCGTGGCTCGGCCACATCGTGGTCGGCTGGGGCACAGGCGATCGGATCCGATCAGCCGGGGCGCCCGGTGGCGCGGCTCGTAGCGGGCCGCTCGCGAGCGACCTTGGCGTCGGTCCCGTAGCCGCAGGGAGCGCCGTCGGGTGACTAACCTCCAAGCCCCGCGCTGGAGCGGTGCGCCAATGCACCGGATGTTGATGACCGGGGGATAACACCTGCGGCCGGGCGCCGTTTTCTGGCTAGTACCAAAGTCCTAGTACTGCCTTGGAGGCGCCGGTATGTCGACCCTGGTCGATGACCGTCGGCGTGGCCAGTCGGTCGTCGAGTTCGCCCTCATCTTCCCGCTACTACTGGTCCTGGTCCTCGCCGTGGGCGACTTTGGCCGGATCTACACGAGCCTCGTTGCCGTGGAAGCGGCGGCCCGCGAGGCGGCCGATCTGGGCGCCTTCGACCCGGCCAACTGGAACACCGACCTAGCCCTCGCCAATCCCGCCCAGACCGTCGTCCGGATGGAGCGGGCGGCCTGCACATCGGCCGCCACGAGCCACCTCGATGGGTACGCCGAGCCCGCCGGCACGGTTGGCCATGCGACGTGCACGAACCCGACGATGGCCTGCTGGCTCGAGCAGGCGGGCCATGCGCCGGCGCCCTGTCCAACGTACGTCGGCGGTGCCGGCGGCTGTGGGGACGCCACGACTGATCCACCCTGCGTCGTCCATGTCCAGCTCACCTACGAGTTCGACACGTTCATCCATGCCCCGATCCTGCCGGCGACGGTCACGTTCGTGCGCGATGCGCGCTTTGCGGTGTCCGGCCTCTCGACCGGTGCCCCATGAGCCGCGCCCGGCGCAAATCGCGGGGCCAGGCGATGGTCGAGTTCGCGATCGTCGCGCCGCTGCTCTTTCTCATCCTGTTCGCGATCATCGACTTCGGCTGGTACGTCTACGAGGTCCAGACCTTGAACGACGCCGCCCGCGAGGCGACGCGCTACGCGATCGTGCACGGCTCCACCTCGCTGTGCCCGTCAGGGCCGCTGCCGGGCGGGACGACGAACTGGTGCGACCCGTCCGGTGCCAAAGTCGAGGCCGTCGCTCGCTCCTACGCCACGGGGTTGAACTCGGCGGGGCTGTCCTTCCCGACCTTGAGCTGGAGCCCAGACGACGGCCGGGGCAGCATCTTCGCGCTTGTCGTCCAAACCACCTTCCAACCCCTCATCCCGTGGGTGCCCTTACCGCCAATCACGATCCAGGGAGGCTCGAGCGATGTCGTCCAGCATTAACGGCGTCGGCCGCGCCACCATCGCGCGATGTGCCTCGAGGTTCCGGCCCCGCCCAGGTGGCGAGGGCCAGGTAGTCGTCCTCTTTGCGCTGGCGCTCCTGGTGATCCTGGGGGTGACCGCGCTCGTCTTCGACGTGGGCCAGAACTTCGTCGATCGGCGCAAGGAGCAGGATGTCGCCGACGCGGCGGCGCTCGCGGCGGCACGCTACATCCAGGCCTGTCCCGCCCCGCAGTCAGCGGCGAACTGTCCCGCGGCGGTGAACGCCGCCGTCGCCCTGGCCAGCTCCCAGGGCTACGTCGATGGCCAGGCAAGCGTCCACGTAACGGTCAAGATCCCGCCCGGGCCAGAGACCGAGTTCGCCGGCATCCCCGGCACGGTCGAGGTGAACATCAACTCGACCCGCGGCTCGTTCTTCAGCGGCGTCTTCGGGATGACCAGCCAGGGCACGGGCGCACTCGCGGTCGCGCAGAACAGCTCGGGCTACACCCTGCCCTATTCGCTGCTGGCCCTCGACCCGACGAGCTGCGGCACGAACAAGATCACCGGCACGGGCGGGGTCACCGTCGGGGGCACGGTCCATGTCGACTCGAACTGCTCGTCACAGGCGGTCCTCCTGAGCGGCCAGGGCGTCCTGACAGCGCCGGAGTGCGACGTCGTGGGCCAGGTCCAGACGTCGGGCGGCGCCACCGACAACTGCGCGACCACCCCGAGCGGGGTCACGGTCTTCGGCGATCCGCTGCGCGAGCTCCCGGCGCCGCCGCTGCCAGGCGCACCGGCGGCCGTGGTCAAGATCTCGGGCGGCAACAAGCCCATTCCGGCGGGCTGCCCGGGTTCCAACACGCCGGCCACCGCTGCCAGCCCCGCCGCCTGCGCGTTCCCGGCCTCCTACAGCGGCTACGTGTTCCGGCTGTACCCGGGGTTCTATCCCGGCGGCCTCAACTTCGCGGCGGGCACGTTCTATCTCGAGCCCGGGATCTACTGGCTGGGCGGCGGCGGCTACACCCAGAACGGCAGTGGCGCGACCGTCACCAGTGTCGCGGCGGGCGGGACGACGCTCGGGGGCGGCGTCCTCTTCTATCTCAGCCAGGATCCCGACCCGACGATCCAAGCCGGCTGCACCACGACCCCTGGTGGTCCGGGCTGCTTCAGCGGCTGGTCGATGAACGGGAGCGCCGCCAACCTCCAGCTGATTGGCATCGCGTCGGGTCCGTACGAGAACATGGTCCTCTTCGTCGACCGCGGCTTTGCTAACGCCTCGGTATCGCTCAACGGGTCAACCACGAGCTTCTCGATCACCGGCACGATCTACGCCCCGACTGCCCTGATCAAGGTCAACGGGAGCGGCGCAACGAGCTTCTCAGCCCAGATCATCACCTACGACGTGCAGGTCAACGGAAGCGGTGGGTCACTGAACATCCCCTACAACTCGGGGTCGTTCTTCCACCTCAAAGGGATCGGCCTGGTCCAGTGACGGCGTTGGCGCCCATGATGTCGGCCACTTGGGCCGGCTCCTGGTCGGCGATGCAGACGCCGCCATACGCGGTCGAGCCGACTCGGTCAGCTCCTCCCAGGCGTAGCCGCCCGTCAGCGGGGTCGCCCGGACGAGCGCAACCACGCGGGTACGAGCGGCGTCGAGTCATCAGTCAGGAACGAGGAGCCATGGGCGACTTTGAGCTAGATCGACGCCACGGTGGACGTGCCCGCTCGGAACCAGGCGCGACGACACGGATCCTGATC
>DATGGC010000199.1:0-1534 GCA_035308745.1 Candidatus Limnocylindrales bacterium
CGTCTCGCATGCCCGCGAGGCGGCCGCGACCGGGAGTGGCTGCCTGTGGCTCCAGCTCGGGGTCGTCAACTGGGAGGCCGCGGCGATCGCGGCCGCCGGCGGCCTGACCGTGGTCATGGATCGCTGCACGGCGATCGAGCACCGCGCCCTGCGCCAGCGGGGCTGACGCCGGCCTGACCGTCTAGCGCATCACCAGGCCGGTGAAGATCGCGGCGATCCCGATCAGGCCGATCCCGGCGCCGATCCGGACCTGGCGCTGGAGGATCGCCATGGCGACCGAGGCGCCGGTCTTCGAGTCATCGCGGACGCCGCCCCGCCAGGCTTCGTAGCGGGCCACGTTCTGGTCCTGGGCCTGGAGCGCGCGGAGGCGAGCGTACGGGCCGCGGGTCCGCAGGTAGCCGTAGACGATCATGCCCAGGCCGACGACGACCAGGACGAGCGCGGTGATGCTCATTCGCCCTCCTTCGAGCCGTCCAGGCGGGCCCGCAGCAGCCGGCCGGCGATCTCGGCATTGGCCTGCCCCCGGGTGGCCTTCATCACCTGGCCGACCAGGAAGCCGAGGGCCGGCTTGCCCGCGTGGTGGTCGGCAACCGCCCCGGGATGGGCCGCGATCACAGCCTCGACCGCGGCCCCCAGGGCGGAGTCGTCGCTGATCTGGCGGAAGCCGCGGGCCGTGACGATCGTGGCGACGCTGGCGCCCCCGGCCAGGTGCTCGGCGAACACCTCCCGGCCGTTCGTCCGGGACAGCTCGCCGCGCTCGATCCGGCCGAGCAGGTCGGCCAGCTCCGGCGCGCTCGACGCTCCGGCCAGGCCGCCGGCCGTTCGATCGACCGTCTCGTTCAGGGCCCGGCCGTACTCGCCGGTCACGAAGTTGGCGACCTCCTTGGCCGGCAGGTCGGGACCGGCCAGCCGGATCGCCTCGAAGGCGGTCGCCAGGTCGGGCTGGGCGACAATCACCCCGGCGTCGTAGGCGGACAGGCCCAGGCCGTCGATGTAGCGCGCCCGGCGGGCGGCCGGCAGCTCGGGCAGGGCGGCCCGCAGGGCGTCGACCCAGCCGGCGTCGACCCGCAGCGGGGGGAGGTCCGGCTCGGGGAAGTAGCGGTAGTCGTGGGAGTCTTCCTTGGAGCGCATCACGTAGGTCACGCCCCGGTGGTCATCCCAGCCGCGGGTATCCTGGGTCAGGACCTCGCCGCCGTCGAGGGCCGCCGCCTGGCGCTCGATCTCGAAGGCGATCGCCCGTTCGACCGAGCGGAACGAGTTCATGTTCTTGACCTCGACCCGGGTCCCGAACGGCTCGCTGCCCCGCGGCCGGAGCGAAACGTTGGCCTCGACCCGCATCTGGCCGCGCTCCATGTCGGCGTCCGAGACGCCGATCGTGCGCAGCAGGAGCTGGAGCTCCTCGGCGTAGCGGCGGGCCTGCTCGGCCGTCCGGATCGAGGGCTCGGTGACGATCTCCATCAGCGGCGCGCCCGAGCGATTGAAGTCGATCAGGCTGATCCGGCGCCCGTCGGCGTCGGTCCCGTGGATCAGCTTG